>JANMVO010000392.1:0-1585 GCA_031392805.1 Rhodoferax sp.
GCTGATAAAGGTTTGCAGCTTTTGCGCAGCGCCCAAGATGTCTTTGTAGTCTACCCGGCCTATGCAGGGCAGCGTTACACCGGTTAAATTGACTGCGAAACTGCCGTCGTTGCCCGTGGTGGCGATACCAGTCTTGCCAGATAAGCAGTTAAGCGTCACTTGCCCCGCGACAATGGCAGCACCTGTTGCCGCAACGCCGCTGACGGTAGCGGTTGGCGCAGCCGCTATCGGGGCTGAGTCGCCCCCGCCGCCGCAGGCAGACAGCAGACCGGACGTGACCAGGGCCAGTGCCATTGACCGAATTCGCAGTTGAGGTTGTTTCATGATGGATTTCCAAACGGTTAAAACGTCAAAACAATATAGGTCAAAAAAAGATTTGCCGCCAGTATTCTTACGACTTTTAGCCACTCTGTATGCCAATAACAAATTTTGGCGGGTGCTGCCAGGAAGCGCTGGCGTTTTACAGAAAAACGCTGGGCACTGAGGTCACGATGATGATGATGCGCAGCAAGGAAAGCCCCGACCGGGCGATGAACGCACGGGCGCAGGGACAGTTTGCGCTTGCTACAAACTCAGGCGTTCACACCACCCACCCAATCAGTCAAACTCCCCACACAATTTCATGGCCCGCCTTGTCACACACTCGCAGCATCTCGATAAAAGGGTGAGCGCGCTGGCGCAGCGAGACGGCTTCAAGCCGGGGCGCAACTTCACCTTTCGCCTGGGCCTGCGCAACTGCGGCTTTTTGATCGGCTTCCTCCAAGGCGACGGCCGCGTTCAGTGCCTCAATCGCGGTCTTCATCTGGGCCGGCAGAATAATGCCTTTCGGGCCACTGTCTTTGCCAATGATGGCCAGCACCTTCTCGCCGCTGGGCTGCAACATGATGACGTCGCCAGCGGCTTTGGATTTGAATTTGTAGAGCATGTTTTAGAGGTGATACTGGAAATTCAGGTCGCCCGGATTCACCGGTAGATGTAGTCACGGTTGAAAGGGTAAACTGATTGTGCGCCCTTCATGACGCCCTTGTTGCTGTCGCCTGCGGGTCGCACGGCAAGTATCTGGTGCAGTGAAATCCAGCCCTGCTCGAAACTCATGGCGCTGCCGGCCAGATACAGCCGGTAGGCGCGCAGAATTTTTCCACTGCGCACGGCATCGCTGGTAGATGCCAGCACCCGCTGCGCGGCGTCCAGTTGTGCTTCCAGCAAATCCGACCAGGCCCACAGCGTGCGCGCATAGTGCGGGCGCAGGTTCTCGGTGTCCACCATCTCGAGCCCGCCATGCGCCATGTCCCGCAACACCTGGCTGATGTGCAGCAGCTCCCCGCCGGGAAAAATGTATTTCTCGATAAAGTCACCCATGCCCGCGCCAAGCTGGCCATGGTCCGGTCCTCCTGCGGTGATGCCATGGTTCAAAGCCAGGCCGCCCGGTTTCAGCAGGCTGCGCACCTTGGTGAAGTAGGCGGTCATATTGGCGTGGCCCACATGCTCAAACATGCCGACCGAGGCGATTTTGTCGAACGACGGGGCCTCAGTCATGTCGCGGTAGTCTCGCAACTCCATCCGAACACGTCCTTCCAGGCCCCTG
>JANMVO010000440.1:0-1664 GCA_031392805.1 Rhodoferax sp.
AAACCCGACCAGTTGCAGGCCCGCGCTCAGCGCCAACGAGACCTCGTCGCCGGTCTCGCCACGCGATACACGGGTGGCACGGCCTGCCAGCACGTTGCCCGCTGAAACTGAAACTGAGGCTGAGGCTGAGGCTGGGGCTGAAGCAAGCAGCGCTTTGCCTGAAGGCGCGCGCGACACGGTGGCGGCGCGGCTGACGGTCACAGCGGTTGCCTTGCACAAGGCCAGCACGGCCTGACCGGGTTGCAATGCCAGCAACTCTGCACTCTCACGGGTGATGTGCGAGACCAGTGAAACATCCGCCAAGGCACCGGGTGATCGGCTGGCTGCAATGGCCCGTGTTTTGAGCAGGGACACGCTGGAAGCCAGCGTCAAGTTCAACTTCAACGTCACCCGCACGATATGTCCTGTTCCCTGCAACGAATGAACCTGGCACGGCAACTGGTTGCGCATGCTGGTGCGCACCGACAACTGATTCAGCGATGGCAGGCCCCAGGTGCCTGCGCCAGCGAGCAAACCCGCACCTGAGTCTGGTCCGGTTCCCAAGCCAGCACCCGGCTGCAGCCGCGCCAGCACCTGGCAGCGCGCTTGCTCCAGCTGCCCGGCGGCGGCCAGCAGTTGCAGCCCGGCGTCGCTCAAACTTGCGCCGCCGCCACCGGCACCGCCTACGGCGCGTTTCACCAAGGCCACACCGGCCAGATTGGTGAGTGTGTCAATCGCCTGCCACGCCGCCTTGTAGCTCACGCCCGCCTCGCGCGCGGCTTTGGAAATGGACCCACTGTGTCCGATCAGCCGCAAAATCTCGATGCGTTTGTCGGCAGAGGCATGCCCCAGCGCCTGCGCATAAGAAACCACTGGGAAAGCCGCTTTTTTCATGTCGGTGATTTTGCGCTCAGGCGAATTCCTGGCAATGCATTTCCCGGCATGTTGATGCACGCGACCGCCAAGTACCTCAGCGGCACCCACTGATCAGGGCCTGCACAGTCACCAGGCACGCCTGCAGGGACGGCCGGATGCGGCGCACGGGGCAGAATTCATGGAGAGGATGCGTTGCCAAAACTCGTTGGGAGAATGCGTTGTGCGGAACCACTGCGAGAAGGCACTGTGGAAATGTTACTACTATAAACATAGCTACATGTGTATATTCCACGCTGGCTAGAGTCTATTTTTACCACCAAAACCGCCGAAAACAGCGCTGCAGCACCCTCAGAGCGCAATCCATGCCCGCCAACCCTGCAGACCAAACAGCGTCACCGCAGTCAGCATTGCGGGACCGCATAACCATTCCATCCCATGCTAAACTTTCGCTATTCCAAAATGTAATAGCGAAATATCTGCACTCATGACGCTGCGTTTCCCGGCATTCCCCGCCCTCTTGCCCGCATTGGCGCTGGCTGCGCTGTCTGCTGCATTGCAGGCGGAAGAAGTGCATGTTGCCGTTGCCGCGAACTTCACCGCACCGATGAAAACTATCGCGGCGCTGTTCGAGAAAGAGACCGGTCACAAAGCGGCTCTTTCATTCGGTTCCACGGGCAAGTTTTACGCGCAGATCAAAAGCGCTGCACCCTTCGATGTGTTCCTGGCGGCTGACGACCAAACACCAACGCGGCTCGAAAAAGAAGGCAACGCGGTGGCGGGCTCGCGCTTTACTTACGCAGTCGGGCGCC
>JANMVO010000443.1:0-4489 GCA_031392805.1 Rhodoferax sp.
CGCTCCAGCGTGGCCCAGCTCTCGAAGGTGGTGCGGCCAGGGTCGCTGACGTACATCTTGACCCGCACGTCGCCCGGGTATTGCAACTGCTTGTAGAAGTTGCAGAAGGCGTTGACGATGACCGGGCTGGCACCGCTGGAGTCGGGCGGGCAGCCAATGGAGTGCAGCCAGTCAAAGCGGCAGATTTCCAGGTAGCGAAAGTAGCTGGTGTTGTTCACGTGGTTCAAGGCGTCCATGTCGCCCCAGCGGATGGGAATGACCACCTCGTAAACCAGTTTTTTCTTTTCGGGGATGGCAATTTTCATGAGGATTCTTTCTGCAAAAAATTAGGCGTGTGCCTGGATCGACGCCAGTATGCCCAAGATGAACAAAACGCAGGCAGTGACCTGCGGGGTGGTGGGCCATTGACCATCCCACCCGTATGAGTAGACCAGTGCAAACACGGTCTCGCTGACGATCAGTTGGCCACACAGACTGGCGCTCAAACGCTGGCTGGCAATGTTCCACAGAATCGTGGCGACCCAGGCCGATCCGGCACCAGAAACTATTAAAATAGTAGCTAAGTATACCCTATTGTCAAGGGCTAGAAGCACTTTCGCCTCTGATCCAGCGGCAATCCACAGAATCAGGGCAGCCACGCCGGTTGCCACGCCAAGCCAGTTGGCCCAGTCGGTGGCGTTGACTTGAGCGTGACGCTTTAACCAGGCCGAGTTCACCAGGCCAAACACGGTCCAGCACAGCATGGCGGCCACGGCAAAAGCCACGCCGCGCCAGTAGCTCGCGTCTGGCGTGGCGGCGCTGTACAGCATCGAATCTGCCTTGTAATTTGTCGCCATCATGAGCGCCAGGCCTGCGCCCGTCAGCACCATGCCGGGCGCTAGTGACTTCCATTTCAATCCGACTGGTTTGCCCAGCAACATCATCCAGATGGGAATGGTGCCAATGATGAGGGTGGGCACCTCGGTGCCTGCGTCAACAATCGCCAGCACCAGCAGCAGGTAGTAGCCGGTGAACCCCAGCACACTCATGGCCAAAGCAGCCAATGCCTGCTGCAGATTCGGCAGCCGCCGGGTGCGCAGCGTCACCAGCACCGCCACGGCGGACACTGCGCCAAAGCTGATGAAACGCCCCGCCGTCAGGTCCACGGCGGACAAGCCTGGCGTCATGCGCGGCAGCACAAACACCAGCCCCCACAGTGCCCCGGCACCCAGGCCGGCCAGGATTCCTGTCAGCATTCAAGAACCGAAGGATGAGATGCAATTCTTCGACGGGCCGCCCCTAGAAGAATTAACCTCCTCGGGAGGCAGCGCAGCACGCGCAGCGGCAAGCGTGGAGGCCACTACAAAGCAAAGCCGTCATCAGCCGCAATCACGGCCCCATTGATGAAATGGCTTTGATCAGAGCACAGCATCACCAGCAGCGCATCAAGGTCCTTCGGCTGCCCCACCCGTTTGCGCGGCAGCATCTGCACCAGTTTTTGGCCCTGCGCGGTCTGCCAGTGGTGGTGGTTGATTTCGGTGTCGATGGCGCCAGGGCAAATGGCGTTGACGTTGATGCCGTATTTGCCCCACTCCACCGCAAAAGCTTTGGTCATCTGGATCACCGCCGCCTTGCTCATGCAGTACACGCCAATTTGCGGCAGCACCTTCAGCCCCGCCATGGACGCGATGTTGATGATGCGCCCGCCGGTGTAGTTGCCGGGGGCTGAGCCCATGGCACGCGCCAGCATGCGCTTGCCCACTTCCTGCGCCACAAAGAACGCGCCTTTGACGTTGGTATTGAACGTGAAGTCAAAGTCTTCCACTGCCACGTCCTGAATGCGCTGCGTGGTGCTCACCCCCGAGTTGTTGACCAGAATGTCGATCGAGCCGACCTCGGTCTCGGCCCGGGCCACCGCCGCCTTGATGGAGCGCAGGTCGGTCACATCCAGCTCGACCACATGGGCGTCGCCCCCCTCGCCTTCGATCTGGGCACGAAGCTCCTTGAGTTTTTCCACGCGGCGGCTGGCCAGCACCACCGCTGCGCCGGCACGTGCCAGCGTGCGCGCAAACTGCGCCCCCAGGCCGCCCGACGCGCCAGTGACAAAGGCCACCCGGCCCGATAGATCAATGCTGTATGCCATTCAGGGAGTCTCCGGAAAATAGGTCATGGTGACTATTGTGACAGTGCACCTCTGCGCCCTGATGCGCCTGCGAATAAACTCGGGCACGTTCAGAGTAAAAAAATAACCAGCGAAAGCCCCCATGACAAACCAGGAAATACTGGCCCAGCACGGCCCCCGAGAAGCGATGGAATACGACGTGGTCGTGGTCGGTGGCGGCCCCGGTGGCCTGGCCACCGCCATTCGCCTCAAACAACTGGCCGCGTCCAGCGGCAAGGAGGTGTCGGTCGTGGTGCTGGAAAAAGGCTCCGAGCCCGGTGCCCATATTCTGAGCGGTGCCATCATGGACCCCATCGCCATCACCGAGCTGTTCCCGAAGTGGCAGGAGATGGGCGCCCCGTTGAGCCAGCCCGTCACCGATGACGCCATGGTTTTTCTGGGCGAAAAATCATCCTTTCGCACCCCCAACTTCTTCTTGCCCGAGTGCTTTCAAAACCACGGCAACTTCATCGTCAGCCTGGGCGATGTCACGCGCTGGCTGGCTGGGCAGGCTGAAGGCCTGGGCGTGGAAATTTTCCCTGGATTTGCGGCGGCTGAGGTGCTTTACAACCACGCTGGTGCTGTAAAGGGCGTCGCCACCGGCAACATGGGAGTCGGCAAAGACGGCAATCCCGGTGAGAACTTCCAGCTCGGCATGGAACTGCATGGCAAGTACACCATTTTTGCCGAAGGCGCGCGCGGTCACTTGGGCAAGGAACTCATTGCCAAGTACAAGCTGGACGCGGGCAAAGATCCGCAAACCTATGGCATTGGCATCAAGGAGTTGTGGGAGATTGACCCGGCCCGCCACAAGCCCGGCTTTGTCATGCACACCGCTGGCTGGCCAATGGACAGCAGCACCTATGGCGGTGCGTTTCTGTACCACGCACCAGACAACAAAATAGCCTTGGGCTTTATCACCGGGCTGGACTATGCCAATCCCTATTTGAGCCCGTTTGAAGAATTTCAACGCTGGAAGACGCACCCCAACATCCGCTGGTATTTTGAGGGCCAGGACCATGGGTTGAAGCCCGCCAAACGCCTGGGCTACGGCGCCCGCGCCATCACGGCGGGGGGCTTGCTGTCGTTGCCCAAAACCGTGTTCCCCGGTGGCGCACTGGTGGGCTGCGATGCAGGCTATCTGAATGTGAGCCGCATCAAGGGTAGCCACGCCGCCATCAAGACCGGGATGCTGGCGGCCGAGGCGGCTTTTGAGGCGATCACCGGTGGGCGCCAGCATGATGAACTCAGCGCGTACCCGCAAGCCTTTGAGAAAAGCTGGCTGCACACCGAGCTCAACAAGTCACGCAACTTCAAGACCTGGTTCAAGAAGGGGCTGACGGTGGGCACGCTGATGAACGGCATTGAGCAGTTAGCGCTCAAAGGCCACATCCCCTGGACGCTGCACCGCGACAAGCCTGACCACCTGTACCTGAAACCGGCGTCTGAGTGCAAGCCCATCGAGTACCCCAAGCCCGATGGCAAGCTGACGTTTGACCGTTTGAGCAGTGTCTTCATCAGCAACACCAACCACGAAGAGCAGCAACCGGGGCATTTGACATTGAAGGATGCGTCAGTGCCGGTCAGCATCAATCTGGCAAAGTTTGCCGGGCCTGAGGCGCGCTACTGCCCGGCCGGAGTTTATGAGTTTGTGAAGAACGACGACAACACAGACCGCCTGCAGATCAACGCGCAGAACTGCGTGCATTGCAAGACCTGCGATATCAAAGACCCGACGCAGAACATCGTGTGGGTCACACCTGAGGGGGGCGGTGGGCCAAATTACGCGGGGATGTAGGCGCTTTTGCCGTTCTGCCCTTCCGGTTTGCAGCCTGGCTGCGCTGGGACGTCCAAGCCGCCGGGTTGCGGATGCCATCCGGCAAGGCAACATCAAATCGCTGCGGATTCGGGCGTTTTGATGGTCGGCTTCGCCAGACCATGCTTGTCCATCAGGCGATACAGCGTCATCCGCGAGATGCCCAATTCCTGCGCCGCTTTCGTGATATTTTGGGAGGCATGTTCGAGGGTCAGCGAAACCAAATCACGTTCGGCCAGGCGCCGCACTGCGTCCAGCCCCATGCTGCCAGCGGATTTTTTCACCGCCAAACCCAGATCTGCGGGCGTGATCAGGCGCTGATCCGTCATCACCATGGCTCGCTGCACCCGGTTGCGCAACTCGCGCACGTTGCCCGGCCAGTCGTGGGACATCATCGCAGCGATGGCCTGGCGGCTAAAACCTTCAACCCTGCGCTGGTTTTTGTCGGCCAAGCATCGCTGCAAAACATGCTGTGCCAGCACCGGCACGTCGGACATGCGCTCACGCAAGGGCGGCACCAGAAGGGGCAGGAC
>JANMVO010000485.1:0-1937 GCA_031392805.1 Rhodoferax sp.
TGATGCCGGCATAAATCATCAGCAGTTCGTCGGTAGAGCGTGGTTCACGGCCGAGCATGATCCAGCTAAAACGCACTTGAGCATCAACGGCCAGGATCACTTCGGGCAACTGCACTTCACCGATGCGGTGATCCAAAGCCGCCCGCAGCTTGGTCACTTCCGGGTCTTCGTCTTCAGCTGGCAATGCCGACAGATGGAGTTCATCGTCAACGCGCAGTCGGCCACTGCGTGCCGCCTCGGCCACAGCATCAACACCAGCGGTGACCCTGGCCAACAAGGGCTTCAGAAACGTGGCCGCCTTGCCAGGCAGTGACAGATGGGCATAGTGCTTCTTGGACTCCGCCATCCAGCGTTCGTGTGTAAAGAACAAGCGCGCGCGGCCCCTGAAACTCAGGCTGTGCTCGATCCAGACCGAACCATTGCGCACCGCGCGGCGCAGGGCAAACAAGGTGGCCACCTCCAGCGCCTGAAACGCCCGCTCCCTGTCCGGACTGGAAATCGCGGCTTGCCAAACCCTTCCCAGTCCTGGTGCCACCACATCGTCGCGCAGCCTTCTGGAGCCTTTGAGATAGAGCGCTTGCAGCTTGGCCAAGGACTCGATGGCCGGATGCTCGCCAGTGGCTTGCCACGGGAGCTTTGCAATGGCCGCCAGCAACGACCTGACCGGTCGAATGCCATCTATCAAGCCCTCGCGCACCAGGGAGGCCCGACTCGGTGGCTTGCGTTTCTGAGTCGCAATGACCAAGGCATCGAGACGTACACGCAATTCTGAGTCGGGCACAGCACCTTTGGCGCTCAAAGCCTCAACTTCACCCAGCAACGTTTTGTACATTGCAGCCCAGTTGACCGTGGCCGGAACTTCGGCTTCAGCCTGGCGCCACAGATCGGCAATGCGGCGCTGAACCATCAAAATCAATTGGTCCGTGGTGGTGAACAGGCAATACCGCAGAAAGCAGGCGACCTCGACCGTGCGCGCTGGCTCCTTGATCTTGGCTCCGGCCGACGGTGGCCGGGAGACCAGTCGGCGCGCATACCTGCGCAGGATGAGATCGGGGATGTTTGCCAAATGTTTATGAACGTCCAGCGCGTACAACAGGTCGATGCGTTCCAGTACCTCGCTGATCTGGCGGGTTGAGTGTTTCGCAGGTGCCGCCCACAGCCAGCTTTGTTGGGTTTGGCCATCCGGGCGCAACTCTGCAACCGAGGTTCGCCAACGGTCGAGGGTTGCTGCATCGACGCTGGCGCCGATGGTGGTGCCTGTTTCAACTTCGAGCTGGGCGAGTGCCGCCGCAATCAAAGTCCGGATGGCCCGCTCGTGCACGATCACCAGCTTGTTCTTGTACAACCATTGGCGGGCCCGCACGAGCAGTTGATCGCGGTCGGCGCAGCGAGCCACTTCGTCCCGCAGTTCACGCACCAAAGAGCGGCGTTGGTGCTCGCTCATCCACCGAAAACCAAGAACCGTGCAAGCCAGTTGCTGGTGATCGAACAGCGTCTTCTCCCGTCCGTACAGTGTGCGCAACGAGGCCACGTCCGGGGTGGCAATGCCAAGTTCCTCGCTCAAGTGGCGCCATAGGGCAACGGGAACCACCCGAAAGGCATAAAGCAAGCGACCACTCATACGCAAAAAACCGATATGCAGCGCCAGGCCGAGCTTGTGGGCGTCACCCCGGCGTGCATTGATGGCCTCGCGCTCGGCACCATCGAAGGTGAAAAACGCCTTCATCTCGAAGTCGCTGATATCGCGGGGCAGCTCGCGCATCCCCAAAAACGTCGTTTGCCAACCCTGCATCGTGAACCCAATTAGTGGGAGGCCACGATACCCGTTTCGAAAGTGAACAGGAAATCCAATGAAATCAACGATCTACCATTACCACCCCCGCGCCAGTGCTCGCTTTGCGTACCGCCAGTTATTGCACTGAAAACGAGGGGACCCC
>JANMVO010000541.1:0-2015 GCA_031392805.1 Rhodoferax sp.
AGACATTTTTGACGTGCAGGAAGAAGTGACGCAAAGCATTGTGGGGGCGATTGCGCCGCAGATTCACGCCACCGAGCAGAACATCGCACGCCGCCTGCGCCCGGGCAACCTCAGTGCCCACGACCTTGCCATGCGCGCCAATGCCAACAGCAACGAAGCCCATCGCCGCAATGACCGGCAACTGTGGCAGAGCGCGCTGGTGGAGGCCCGCCAGGCCCTGGCGCTGGACCCCGACAATGTGCTTGCCCTGGTGGTGACTGCCGAGCTGCAAGCGCGCAATGTCAGCATTCCCCAATTTACCGATTCAGACCTGCGCGCCGACTGGAAAGAAGGCATGACCGCAGGCACCAGGGCGATTGACCTGGACCCAACTGGCAGCCCGGCCTACACCTGGATGGCCTTGCTGCAGGCCGTTGCCGGGCGGTATGACGAAGCACTGGCCAGCGCACAGCGCGGTGTAGCACTCAATCCGAATGATTCCAACGCGTGGAGCAATTTGAGCGTGGTCGAATTGTGGGGGGGCCTGCCCGAGCAATCGCTGCTGCATGACCAGCAAGCGATTCGCCGCAGCCCGCGCGACCCGAATTTTTATCTCTTCAACAGCTGCCGGGCGCTGGCCTGTTTCGCACTGAAAGATCACGCGCGGGGTCTGGCGCACGCCCTGTCATCCGTGCACGATGCACCCCACGCGGTGACGGCACAGATGAGCCTGGTGCTGGTGGCGGCCGGTGCCGGTGATGTGGCGCTGGCGCAGGCCGCGTTTGAGGCACTGCGCGGCTTGAGCCCAATCTACGCAAACCGTGTATTGACCATTGAACCGCCGTTTCGCCTGCCTGATGACCGCAAGCGCTACATGCTGGCCTTTCGCATTGCCGCCGGGCTGGAAGACCCGAGTGCGGCGGCGGCGCTGCGCTGACCTGTTTTTACTCTTAAAAAGGCCTATAGCCCGAGTGCAATATGCGTAGTTAGCTATTAATTACATAGTATTTTCGGGTTTCTCTTCAACCCGGCAGGCGCACCGGCAAATGCGTGAAGCCGCGCACAAAGTTCGACAGCACACGCGTCGGTTCCCCCACCACCTCTACCACCGGGAAACGCTTCAGGATTTCTTCCCACAGAATCTTCAATTGCATCTCGGCCAGCCGGTTGCCGACGCAGCGGTGAATGCCAAACCCAAACGCCAAATGCTGGCGTGGCCGCGCCCGGTCAATGATGAACTGGTTGGGATTGTCTATCGCCTCTTCATCGCGGTTGCCTGAGAGGTACCACATCACCACCTTGTCGCCCTTTTTAATCTGCTTGCCACCCAGCTCGGCGTCCGTCAGTGCGGTGCGGCGCATGTGCGCCAAGGGTGTCTGCCAGCGGATGATCTCCGGCACCATGCTCTCGATCAGGCCTGGGTTGGCCCGCAGCTTGGCGAACTCAGCCGGGTGCTGGTGCAAGGCATGCAGGCCCCCGGTCATGGAATTGCGCGTGGTGTCATTGCCGCCCACGATCAGCAAAATCAGGTTGCCCATGAATTCGTGCGGCGACATGCCGCGCGTGCTTGAAGAGTGCGCCAACATCGAGATCAAATCGCCCGTGGGCTCGGCGTTGACGCGCTGGTTCCACAGGCGTGTGAAATAGGCCAGGCATTTGTCGAGCTCGGCCAGCCGCGCTGCCCGGGAGGGCACCAGTCGGCCCACGCCGGGTGCCGAGGTTGCCACGTCAGACCACCAGGTCAGCAGCCTGCGGTCTTCAAAGGGAAAGTCAAACAGAGTGGCCAGCATCTGCGTGGTGAGCTCGATCGAGACCCGGTCAACCCAGTTGAAGGTCTCGTTGCGCGGCAAGCCATCAAGCACCGTGGCCGTTCTTGACCGGATGGTGTCGGCCAGCACGGCCAGGTTGCCGGGTGCGACGATGGGGCTGACGCTTTTGCGCTGATCGTCGTGCTGGGGCGGGTCCATGGCGATGAAACTCGGCCGCCGGTCATCCATCGGTTCGTCAAAGAGGTTGATGCCGCCGAGTGCCCAGTC
>JANMVO010000561.1:0-3291 GCA_031392805.1 Rhodoferax sp.
GAGCGCCGCTTGGCGCAGTGCAGTCCAGTCATCCCAGCCGCCACGGCAGATCACATCGTCGATGGCGGCGAGCGTTAATTGCTGGTGGTTGAGGTGACGGTGCTGCATGACCGTTAGATTTTACGGCGGCTGAAGACGGAAAGCTGTGCATGAGCTGGCGGCAGAGGGAGTACGAAGGTTGCGGCCAACTCGTTCGCGTTGGCATGGTTGAAAAAACAGGGGATGGCGCTTGATTTCCGGTGCGCTGGGTAAAATGGGGGTTTACACCTAAAAAGCCGCCATGCCAAAGGCCCCTGCCACACCTGTCACCCCTGCCATCTCAACCGCGCCCGCCAGCTACGAGGCCGCGCTTGCGGAGCTTGAAGCACTGGTTGTCAAGCTGGAATCGGGCGAAATGCCACTGGCGCAATTGCTCACGGGCTACCAGCGCGGTGCCGAATTGTTGAGATATTGCCGTGGCCGGCTTGAGGCGGTGGAGAACCAGATCAAGGTACTGGACGAAGGGGCGCTCAAAACGTGGACACCCGAGTAAAACCCCGAGTAAAACCCCGAGTAATGCCCCGAGTAATGCCCCGAGTAATGTCCCAAGCAAAGCCCCGTGCAATGACAGCATCGAGGTTCGATCTTGCCGCCTGGAGCCGCGAGCAGCTTGCGCGTGTTGAGCAGGCGCTGGACATCTGGGTAACCGCTGAAGCGCCGCATGGCCTGGACCACGGCGCGCCCGCTGCCTTGGTAGACGCCATGCGCTACGCCGTGCTGGACGGGGGCAAGCGGCTGCGGCCCCTGCTGGTGCTGGCCAGTTGCGAGGCGGTGGGCGGCAACCCGCAGGCGGCCTTGCGCGCGGCCTGCGCCACTGAGCTGATTCACGCCTATTCCCTGGTGCATGACGACCTGCCGTGTATGGACAATGACGTGCTGCGTCGGGGCAAACCGACGGTGCACGTCAAGTTTGGCGAGGCCCCGGCCTTGCTGGCCGGCGACGCTTTGCAGGCGCTGGCGTTTGAGCTTCTCAGCCCTGATGATTCATCCGTGCCGGCGGCCTTGCAGGCCCGGTTGTGCCGCCTGCTGGCCCAGGCAGCGGGCAGCGCCGGCATGGCGGGAGGTCAGGCGATTGACCTGGCCAGCGTCGGGCAGGCCTTGACCGAGCGGCAGTTGCGCGAGATGCACCGCCTGAAGACCGGGGCGCTGCTGCAAGGCAGCGTCATGATGGGCGCGGCGTGTGGCGACGCATCTGCAACAGCAATGGCTTCGCTGTCAGACTACGGCGCGGCCATCGGGCTGGCGTTTCAGGTCGTGGACGATATTCTGGATGTGACTTCAGACTCTGCTACTTTGGGCAAAACCGCCGGCAAAGACGCGTGTCAGGACAAGCCCACTTTCGTGTCTGTGCTCGGGCTGGAACGCTCGCGGGCGCACGCGCAGGCTTTGCTGGTTGAGGCACTGGCCGCGCTGGATGCCAGTGGCCTGGCCGAGACACAGGCGCTGCGTATGCTGGCCGAGATGGTGGTCAACCGCGATGCATGAGGCAAAAAGACCGGCCGAATTGCAAATTGAGAAGATAAATGGCCTCTACCCAGCGTCAACTAAGCGTTGGTAGCTATTAAATACATAGCATATGTCAAACACACCATATCCGCTGCTGCAAAACATCAATGACCCGGCTGACCTGCGGCATCTGCCGCGCGCGCAGCTCGGCCAACTGGCCGCCGAGTTGCGTGCCTACGTTCTGGACACGGTCTCCAAAACCGGCGGACATCTTAGTTCGAACTTGGGCACAGTCGAACTCACGGTGGCGCTGCACTACGTGTTCAATACGCCGCATGACCGCCTGGTGTGGGACGTCGGCCACCAAACCTACCCGCACAAAATTTTGACCGGGCGGCGCGACCGCATGGGCTCGCTGCGCCAATTTGGCGGCTTGAGTGGTTTTCCGCAGCGCGCCGAGAGTCAGTACGACGCTTTTGGCACGGCGCATTCCAGCACCTCCATCTCAGCTGCCCTGGGCATGGCCATGGCCGCCAAAATCAAAGGCGAAACCGGGGAAAATGGCCGCCGTGCCGTGGCCATCATTGGCGATGGGGCCATGACGGCGGGCATGGCCTTTGAGGCGCTTAACAACGGCGGTGTGGCCGACTGCAATTTGCTGGTCATCCTGAACGATAACGACATGAGCATCAGCCCGCCGGTGGGCGCGCTGAACCGCTACCTTGCTCAGCTGATGAGCGGGCAGTTTTACGCCGCCGCCAAAAACGTCGGCAAGACCGTGCTCAAGGGCGCACCGCCCCTGTTCGAGCTGGCCAAGCGCTTTGAAGAGCACGCCAAAGGCATGGTGGTGCCCGCGACCCTGTTCGAGAAATTTGGCTTCAACTACATTGGCCCGATAGACGGGCATGACCTCGATTCCCTCATCCCCACGCTGGAAAATATCAAGCACCTGCAGGGCCGGCAGTTCCTGCACGTGGTCACCAAAAAAGGCCAGGGCTACAAGCGCGCGGAAGTTGACCCGGTGGCCTACCATGGCCCGGGCAAGTTTGACCCCGCCGTGGGCCTGCTCAAGCCTGTGGTGCCGCCCAAAGCCACCTTCACCCAGGTGTTTGGCCAGTGGATGTGCGACATGGCTGCGGCTGATGCGCGCCTGGTCGGCATCACCCCGGCCATGCGCGAGGGCTCGGGCATGGTCGAGTTTGAGCAGCGCTTCCCCAAGCGCTACTTTGACGTGGGGATTGCCGAGCAGCACGCCGTGACCTTTGCCGCCGGCCTGGCCTGCGAAGGCCTGAAACCCGTGGTGGCGATTTACTCCACATTTTTGCAACGCGCCTATGACCAGTTGATTCACGACGTGGCGATTCAAAACCTGCCGGTGGTGTTTGCGCTGGACCGCGCGGGCCTGGTCGGCGCCGATGGCGCAACCCATGCCGGGGCCTATGACATTGCCTTTCTGCGCTGCATCCCCAACATGAGCATCGCCTGCCCGGCGGACGAGGCCGAATGCCGTGGTTTGCTGTCCAGCGCCTATGCGCAGAACCACCCCGCTGCCGTGCGCTACCCGCGCGGCGCGGGCGTCGGTGCGGCGATGCCGGTGGGGCTGGAGGCGCTGCCATTTGGCAAGGGCGAGGTCCGCCGGCAAGCCCATGCGCAGGTTCCCGTGCAGGCCCAGCGCATTGCCATTCTGGCATTTGGCACTTTGCTGTACCCCGCGCTGCAAGCGGCAGAAAAACTCAACGCCACCGTGGTCAACATGCGCTGGGCCAAACCGCTGGATCTGGAATTGCTGCTCAAGGTGGCGGCTGA
>JANMVO010000282.1:0-3162 GCA_031392805.1 Rhodoferax sp.
TGGGTGAGGGCAATTCGGCCGCAAAGGCCACAACCGGGGACGTGGGCGAGATCACATAGTCAAAGGCGCGGCACGCGTTGACCGCTGCAACGCGCGTGACGTGGGCCTGGCTGGTGGCGGTGAACACTTGCGGCCCGGTCAGGCTGGCAGCGCTGTCGGCCCATTGCCTGATGTAGGGCAGCACGCTGGCTTTTTTGTCGGCTGGCAGGGCCGCCAGATCAAGGTGTGAGCGCATGCGCCAGGCGTGGTCCAGGCCGTCCAGCATGCTGGGGGTCATGAAGGGGTTCATGATCTCGACATTGGCACCGGCCTGCTCAAACAGTTTGGCCGCTGCTTCAATCGCCGCACGTACCTCGGCTTGCACGGCCATGCCGCAGCCCGCCTCAAGCAGCAGACCAATGTTGAGGCCGCGCAGAATCTCCGGGCCACAATCAAAATCATCCCATGCCAAGGCCTGATACGCCAGGCTCATGCTGTCTCGCGCATCGGGCCGCGACAGCACCTGCATCATCAACGCCGCATCGGCCACGGTGCGCGTCATCGGCCCGGCGGCGCGGCCCGTGTACGGCGGGTCAATCGGGATGCGGCCCAGGCTGGGCTTGAGGCTGAAAATGCCGCACCAACCCGCTGGCAGGCGCAATGATCCGCCGATGTCCGTACCAATGTGCAATGGACCATAGCCCGCCGCTGCCGCAGAACCTGCACCGGCACTGGAGCCGCCGGGGGTTTTGCTCACGTCCCACGGGTTGCGCGCCAGCGGGTGAAAGCTGGACAACCCGCTGGACAGCATTCCGTAGACGGACATGGTGGTTTTGCAGAGGACTACGGCACCGGCTTCGCGCAGTCGGGCGGCGGGCGGTGCGTCGGCCAGTGCGGGCAACAGGGGCACCGCCGCGGTGCCCAGAGGCGTCGGGTCCCCCTGCGTGGCGATGTTGTCCTTGATGGTGACCGGCACACCGTCCAGCAGCCCACACGGCGCATTCTTCAACCAGCGCGCTTCAGACGCCTTGGCCTGCGCCAGCGCCACCTCTGGACGCAACAGGTAAGTGGCGTGAATGTGCGGCTCCCACTGGTCGATGTGATCCAGCACCGCCTGTGTGACCTCCACCGGCGAGAGCTCGCCCGAGCGGTAGTTGCGCAACAGTTCGTGGGCGCTGAGATCGTGAAGTTTCATGGTGATTAAGGTTGACGTTAAACCGTTGGCACAGCTTATCAGGACTTGGAAATCAGAGCTACGCTCGGGTCCGCCGAGATATCAGGCTAGAAACACGAACGGATCGAAAAAGATGACAGCTCGGGGGCCCAATTGGGGTCGGATACCGATTACCGGAAACCGGAACGAAGTGGAGGATTCGGTAGATCGGACTCTGACCCCAATTGGGCCTCCGGGCTGTCAACTTTTGGCGCGGCGCGACGATACAGACCACCAATCTCAAGTCATAATTTGCGCATTCATCTGCGCGCCAAACTTACAAGCCCCTGTGCTTTACACCAATGTGTCTTCAGGCCGACGATTCTGACCAATAACGTTTATCCGCTGCGTTGAAGCGGTATGCGACTATGCTTGCATCGCGGTGCAACAAATAGACCGTAGTCGTTACGCCTCAGAAATTTGCACCGGCACTTCAATATTCCAAGAAAACCTTGGTTACCGAGCACAAAAACGACAAATACCAAGGAAATAGTCACACCATTTTTATATCAAACGGCTCATCAGCATTCACTCATACACATTTTCAGGGTTATATATGCAGAAAATTTTAACGTTGGCAAAGAATTGCTCAATTTGCGCAGCACTTCTTTTTGTCACAGCTTCAATCCCTGTACTTCAAGGATGCGGGGGCGGCGGAAGTAGTTGTTGCAAGATCTGTACTGAAGGCAAGGCCTGCGGGGATAGTTGCATAGCTCTGAATCAGACGTGCAACACATCGGGCGGTTGTGCCTGCAACAAATGAGGGAACAAAAAAATTCTCACTCCCATCAATCACTCTTCAATCAACCAAATGAATGACGCTCGTAGAAACTTTTTTGCAAGGTTACTATCGTTGGCTGCGGTGGCGGTACCTCTCGTCGCTGAAGCACGTGGTAGCCGCAGTGGCCGAGGTCGTAGCAAAGGCGCAAGCGGCAACAGAAGTACAAGCGGCGGCACGAGCGGGGATTGCGGGTCAAAAGGAGGGGCTGGGTTTCGTAAGGCGAACGGCAAATGCGCTGATAAGAACGGGAGCTGAAGCCTTCCCGCCTGAAAGGACTCCCAAGTTAGACAACCACGGCATTTGGATTTTCGCATTCAGATTTCTTCCTCGATAAACGGCATCCATTCATTACAGTGTTAGCAAAAGACGTTGACCATAGCCAGACTGCGGAACGTTTTTACTGCTTTGGGAAAGTGGACGCCAGTGTGCAGACGGTTCGATTCACCTGCCGGAGCAACCTGATTCGAATCTTCGGAGCGGGTTTCTGACGCAATGGAAAACAGATCTATGACAAAGAAAGTCCGCTTCACAAATGAGCCGTTGGGCCAAATAGAAGTGATTCGAGATTTCCTACCGCCAACCTCGGAGCTTGCCTCTCGGGAGGAAGGTGTCAAGATCACGCTTGCATATCAAAACCGGAACGTGATCTGACGGGGCGTTTGCGCAAGCGGGCATGGGCAGATTTTGACTTTTTTTTGGCGATTTTGGCGACCAGGGCCAAGCCGCCCTGAAACCCATTCGCCAGTCCGTTGGGTCGAATTCGCTATCTTAGGTTGGCTTTGATTTGGCGGCATCGCGCAAGGCGTGGGCGACGCTTAAAACTCAAAAAAAAGGCCAGACTGATCGCCCCAGCAACAGAAATTATTTGCTTCGTTTAAAATAGCAAACTATCTATTTAGGACGAGGGCTAGGAGTCGATTTGATTGACTTCTTGGTCAAAACAGCAGTGCCAGGCCGGTTTCGACTGGATTTTTGCCAGATTGGTAAGAAATTAAACAAAACCCGCGCTCAAGACCAGGACAACGCTGACAGATCATTCACAAAAATCGGCATGTCTTTCCACAGCCCCTTGAGGTTTTTGTTGGCCAGCGTGATCCATTGCGGTTGGTACAAAAACCCGTGCACTGCCTCATTGGCCAGCATGCGCTGGGCGTCTCCCAGCAGCCGGGCGCGGTCAGCCGGGCGCGGG
>JANMVO010000610.1:0-5768 GCA_031392805.1 Rhodoferax sp.
CTGCAAGCCGCTACAGCGCAACTGGCTCAAGTTAACTTCATGCCGTTTTATTACCATTACTACACGACCGAAGCTGTCGCGCTGTTTAGCTTGGGGGTCGTTTCTATTTCTTACATTCCCATTGGCCTGCTGGCTTGGGCACGTGGGCGTTCACCTGCGTTCGCCGCAGCCGTGTCCTCAGTTGGCGCGGTCTGCATTGAAAGCGGCAAACTTTTCATCGAGGGTGCCCACCCTGACCCCACCAACATCCTGTTGGCGGGTACTGCAAGCTGGTTCACGGTGCGCCTTATGCAGCAGCTATCCGTCCGCACGCCCTTGCCTGTTGAATCCGGCGCCGGGGTGCAGACCACAAGACCGGCTGCGCAACCCATCAAAACGCCATCGCTGGGGCTGGCCGTCTGCTTCGCTGCCGGGGGCATTTGGGTCGCCACTTTTCCAGCCTTCCCGGTGCTCGTGGGCTTGTTGCTCATCGCCTGCGCCGCTGCGGTCTGGCATCGCCCCGTGTGGGTGTTTGCCATCATTGCAGCGGCTTTGCCGGTGTTTGATCTTGCGCCATGGAGCGGTCGCTTCTTTCTGGATGAGTTTGACGCCCTGCTGCTGGTTAGCCTCGCAGTTGCCTACAGCCGTGTTCCCGCGCCACCCGGCAGCCGGTCGCGGGCCGATGCGCTCTTTGCCATGGTCGCCAGCCTCGTTGTACTGAGTTTTGGCATCAGTGCCCTGGTGGGCCTGCGGCCGTTTGCGCTGCCTGACGCAAACTCATTCAACAACTATTACAGCCCTTACAACGCCCTGCGGCTGGTGAAAGGCGTCTTTTGGGCTGCTATGGTTTATGGCTTGTCCAGAAGGTTTGTAGCAAGGGGCGTTGACGCACGCCGCCCGTTTTGTTGGGGCATGGTCGCGGGTTTGGGGCTTACGGTTGCGGTCATTGTTTGGGAGCGAGTCGCCTTTAGCAGCCTCTGGAACTTCGCCGACGGTTACCGCGTTACCGGGCCGTTCTCGGCCACTCACACAGGCGGTGCTTACGTCGACGGCTTTCTGGCGGCGGCGGTCCCCTTTTTGATGGTTCTGACCTTGGAGAAGCGGCACTGGCTGGTCAAGTTGACCGGCCTGCTGTTCATTTTGGCCAGCACCTATGCCCTGATGGTTACCTTTTCCCGCGCTGGCTACCTGTCGTTTCCAGTTGCCGTTTTTTTCGTGCTGCTGGTCTTTGCCGTCAACACGACGCGCCTGACAAAACAGTTGGTTCGCAGTGCTGTCATTTTTTCGGGGCTGGCAGGTGCCATGCTGCTGGTGGCCGTGCCCATCTTCAAGGCCGAGTTTGCCCAATCGCGTGTGGCAGACGCCGACGCTGACCTTGGTTTTCGCAAGGCGCATTGGAATGACGCGCTCAATATTCGCGACGCCGGCTGGGCCACGTCATTTTTTGGCATGGGTCTAGGACGCTTTCCTGACACAAAATACTGGCGCAGTACCTTAGACCCCAAGCCCGGCACCTATCGGCTGCAAAACGATGCGGGCAACAGCTATTTGCGCCTGGACTCGGGGGACGCAATTGGCGTAGAACAATTTGTGTCCTTGGAGCCCGGGCAACAGTACAGGCTCAAGCTCGATGTGCGCCCCAGCCGCCCGGACGCCAAAATCACCGTGCCGATTTGCGAAAAGTGGCTGCTGACCTCGGCTGACTGCGTATCGCCAACCTTCGAACTGGGCAAAGAGTTTGGCAAGTGGCGCACCGTCGAAGCCGGCTTTACTGCCGAAGGGCTTTCTGCCAGCCCTTGGTACCGCCAAAGGCCCATCAAGCTGGCGCTCACCTACGCGGTGCCGCATTCGACCATCGATATTGACAATGTGCGCCTGGAGACCGGAAGCAACATCAACCTGCTGCAAAATGGCGATTTTTCAAAAGGTCTGGACCATTGGTTTTTTGCCACGGCGGGCACCCTGCATGCGCACTGGCGCGTGCACAGCCTGTTTTACGGTGTGCTGTTTGACCAAGGCTGGTTTGGCTTGGTGGCACTTGGCGCCTTTTTGGCTTTTGCATTAGGCCGGGCAGCTCAGAAGGCGTGGCGGGGAGATGCCGTATCGGGTGCCTCGCTTGCCGCTCTCAGTGGCTTTTTGGTGGGAGGACTTTTTGATACGCAAATCGACACACCGCGCTTCTTGATGTTGATGTTGCTGCTGGCTTGGGCCTGCTTCCAACCTGCGGCAAACGAACCTTAGCCTTTGTCGCGCCGCCTGTTGCAGTGTCGGAAATATTTACAGTTGGCGAGTTCTTAAAATTGCCGTAGCAGGAATCACGGAA
This sequence comes from Rhodoferax sp., assembly GCA_031392805.1. Taxonomy (GTDB): domain Bacteria; phylum Pseudomonadota; class Gammaproteobacteria; order Burkholderiales; family Burkholderiaceae_C; genus JANYCG01. The sequence continues at coordinate 2,303 of JANMVO010000610.1, forward strand.
AAAATCCTATACCAAACAACAAGTTACGATTCGTAGGGGCAGGTGGCGTGAAAATTGCATGTGATTAAAATCGGCAGATTCTTGAGACGAATGCCGTCAGTTTCGTTTAACTTTGGGCCTATATTTAGGGTCTGTTTTTATTAGGAGATACGGTTATGAAGTCAAAAATTGTTTCAGTCTGGACTCACATGAAGACGCTACTTTTTTCTCTTGTTATCTTGTTCGGCGTCTTTTCGGGCCCTGCATTTGCAGCTTGCGGTGAAGCCGGTTCTTATTTGACACTTGCCCAGGTAAACACCCTGCTGTCTGGGAAATATGTTTGTGCGCAATCAGCAGCGTTAGACCCCCCTGGATGGAACGAGCTTCATACTGGGGGTGGGTCGGGCAATGTCTCCAGGAACGGGTCGATAATAGAGCAGCATGAAGGCGGTGCTACAACGGAAAATGTGGGGACTTGGGTGACGTCAGCCGGGACATCCGGAGGCCGGGTGACCTACACTACAGGCGGTGTTACACCCGGATATGAAGTCGCCGTTACAGGGAGTACTTGTAGTGGTTCTGGCTGCACGATTGTCCCTGCGACATATGCTTTTTGCGGAGTATCTGGTGCAGCCGTTAATCTCCGGGTCTACATCACTGCTGCATCAGTCGCTCCTCCAATGACTGCTTGTATAGGTACCTCCGGTAACCCATAGTAGCCATCATTTTCCTTTGATTTCGTGGTGGGGTGCCTGATCGTGATTGCGAAGCGAGCCACGATCTGAACCGGATGTTGGACAAGCCTGGATCAACCACTACGGCTTACCGAAAATAGCGCTTCCGCAAGATAGCGTGCAGAAGTGTCCTCGATCTGAGCTTGACGCCTAAGCCTGCGTAGCCCACATCGCCCCAGCGGAACAGAGGCCACTTGGGGGTCGAAGGCGATGGACTGCGTGCCCGGGGTGCAGCACAACGCCACGGTAAAACTGCTCGCCCATGATGTCGCGCAAATGGCGCAGGCCTTTGAAATCGCGGGCGGCGGCTTGTGTGCTGGACTTGACTTCGATACCGACGACGCGGCCCTGGCGGTCTTGGGCAATGAAATCGACCTCAATGCCGGTGGCGGTGCGGTAGTGCATCAGCTTGCATGCAGAAACTCTAGCATTTACTGGTGTAAATTCACTCATTTAGTGTTTGAAATTTCACCAATAGGTTGCCTCGTCGAACAATGCAAAAATACCAAGGGAATTTGACGCTGAACCCCAAACCCCCAGGAGACAGATGATGAACATGAAGAAATCAATGATGCTATTACCTGCTTCCGCTTCCGTTGCTGCTGCGACTGTCTCCCTGGCCGCAGCCCTGTCGTGCGGCGTGGCCAGCGCGCAGGCGCTTGTGACTGATCGCAGCCTTTCGCTCAATGCCGCGATGGAGCTAGCCACGGCCAGCCTGGAGCGCTGCCGTGCTGATGGATACAAGGTCACCATCACCGTGCTGAACCGGCACGCACGCACATCCGTGGTGCTGAGCGACGATGGCGTCAACCCGCATACGGTGGAGAACAGCATGCGCAAGGCCTACACCGCGTTCACGACGCGCGCGCCGTCGCTTGACATGGCCAAGCGCACCCAGCCGGGGCTTGCCGGGTTCATGCTGCTGGACAAAATTACCGCCATTGAAGGCGGGCTGCCCATTTTTGCAGGCAAGGAACTGGTGGGATCGGTCGGCATTTCTGGGGCGCCCGGCGGTGAAAAAGACGCCGCTTGCGCGCAGGTGGGGATCGACCGGATTGCCAAGGGGCTGGGAGGTTGACGTGAAAGAAATTGTCTGCGCCGGGGCGCTTCGCCTGCGGGCATGACAGTTAATCGGGGCGCAAGTTCATGAACCGTGCGGCATGGCTGGCGCCCGGCCTGGCTTTTATGGCGTGTCTCCCATTCTTGAGTGGCTGCGCTGACGCTGGTTACTACCTGCAATCCGCCAGCGGCCATCTGGCGCTGATGCGCGCCGCCAAGCCGGTGGCGCAGTGGCTGGATGACGCGCAAACGCCGCCTGACCTCAAGGCGAGGCTGGCGCTGGCGCAACGCATTCGCAGTTTCGCCGTGACTGATCTTGGCCTGCCCGACAACCCAAGCTACCACCGCTATGCCGATCTGCACCGGCGTGCCGTGGTGTGGAACGTGGTGGCGGCCCCCGAGTTCTCGCTCAAGCTCAAAACCTGGTGCTTCCCGGTGACTGGCTGTGTTGGTTACCGCGGCTATTTCGACGAAGCCCAAGCCAGAATGCTGGCGACCGAATTAAAGGCCGAGGGCATGGAGGTCAGCGTCTATGGTGTGCCAGCCTATTCCACCCTGGGCTGGATGAACTGGGCTGGTGGCGACCCGTTGCTCAACACCTTCATCAACTACCCCGAAGGTGAATTGGCCCGCCTGATTTTTCACGAGCTCGCGCACCAGGTTGCCTATGCCCGGGACGACACCATGTTCAACGAGTCGTTTGCAACGGCCGTAGAACGCCTGGGCGGCGCGCGCTGGCTGGCGCGCCAGGGCTCGCAGGCAGCCAGGGCCGAGTTTGAGGCGCACGTCAGCCAACGTGCGCAGTTTCGTGCGCTGACCCTGGCCACGCGGCGCGTCTTGACCGATATTTACCAGGTAAATAGCACTGTAGCCCTTGATATACAAGCACAGGTAGCTATTAAAACAAGAGCAATGAAGGATTTTCGGGATCAGTATGCGCAGCTCAAGGCGTCATGGGTTGCGTCATCAGGTACGGTTTCGGGCGCATCCACTGCGCAGTTCATCGGCTATGACGCCTGGGTCGCCAATGCCAACAATGCCTCGTTTGGCGCCCAGGCCGCCTACGACGAACTGGTGCCTGATTTTGAAGCCTTGTTTGAGCGGATGGGCATGGCGCCTGGCGACCCCTGGCAACGGTTTTATGATGCGGTCAAGCGGCTGGCGGACATGCCGGAATTGGAGCGTCACCGCGCGCTAAAGTCCAGGTCCAGCCTTGTCCAATGAGGTAGGGCCGTTCGCGCTGTCTGTTGCGTCCAGCTACGCGAAGGTCTATCCTCGAAGCGGTTTGCAGGCACATATTTTTTTAAACAGGAGAGCATCATGTACAAACGGATTTTGCTGGCATACGACGGCTCCGATTCCGGACAGAAGGCGCTGCTTGACTGCCATGACATCGCGCAGTGGAGTCACGCCGGGCTGACGCTCATTGCGGTCATGCCGTCTCCCATGAACGTGATCGCGTTTGAGGGCGGTATTTACGACCCCGGCAGCGCAGAGCTCGAAAAGGAAAAATACGCGGACATCCTTGCCGAAGGACTTCGCCGCCTGTCTGACTCGGGGTACACGGCCACCGGAGAGGTGCTGACCGGCGAAACGGTCGATGAAATTACCCGTTACGCACTAAAAATTGGTGCCGACCTGATCGTTGTGGGTCACAAGCACCTGGAAGGCTGGGCCGCGCGCTGGTGGCGTGG
>JANMVO010000653.1:0-4194 GCA_031392805.1 Rhodoferax sp.
AGCAGCCATCACCTGCGCCTGACTTTGACCGAGGGCAAATACCACCAGGTCAAACGCATGGTGGCGGCGGTGAGCAACCGTGTGGAAGGCCTGCACCGCTCTGAGATTGGTGGCTTGAAGTTGCCTGCCGACCTGGCACCGGGGCACTGGCGCTGGTTGAGTGAGGCGGATTTGGCCAGCATTGCCGCGTGACTGAAATCTGGCTGGCCTGGGCAGAAATTCTGCGATCAACCGTGTCGTCAAGTCAGCTTGGTCCCGATGCGGCGAATGTCCACACTGCTATAAGTTATGCAGCTAACTATGTATATTTGACTAGGGTAATGGCCTGTTTTTACCCTCAAAAAACGCAAATTTCCTCAATCTGGCGCATGGCTCCATAAGCATCGTCCACACCCTGCATCAAGCAAGCTCTGAGGTGACAGAGCCTGAATCCAGCCACACCTCGTATTGCTCATTTCCGGTTTGGGTCGAAAAGCGTTTGTACTCCTCGACCAGGCTCATCTGAAACTTGAAGATGACTGTCATGAATCGCACCCGCTTGGCATTGCGCAACTGCTTTATTCCGTTTCCATTTCAATCGGAGAGGCGCGCCAACGAAGACCGTGCTTCAGCACGGCCAGGAGGTGCAACGACCTATCCGATTGAAATGGAAATTGAATTACTTGTGATCCCGCTTGTCTGGTGCAAGGTCAGGCACTTTTTTCAACGCTGCTTCAAACTTCGACCGGGTGCCACTCGCGGCTCGCCGCTCCAGATAGTCCTCAGTTGCCAGCGCTGAAAGCTTCTCGGCCAGCGCCGTACTGATCAGCTGATTGACGGAGATGCCCTCGTGTGCGGCGTACTGCTTGGCGTACTTGTGCAGGGACTCGGGCAGACGGACGCTCAATGCACTCATGATTCACGCTCCTTCAAACGTTTTACGAACAGGTCGGGGCTCAACACGTCGATACCAATCGCGCCGGCTGGGACGAAATCCCGAACATTCCAGGTCACGATGGCCTCACACTGGCCGTTGAACGCAGCTTCCAGCACCATGTCATCGCGAACATCCGGAAGTTTGGGGCGCCACAAAAAATGAACTTGCTGGCGCAGTCCGCTGGCACAGATGTAGTCCAGCACGTCATTGATGGCGGCGCTTTTGAGGGGCACCATGCCATCACGGTTCAGCACATCTTCATATTCCATCACCAACGGCACGGTGATGACATGCTGGAATTGGCCTGTACCAATCCGTTCCAGCAAATCGAAGGACCAGCCCTGCCGGGAACGCAAGGCGGAGACCAGCACGTTGGTGTCGATGACGATCTTGGGTGGCATTTTCACGGTATTACAGATAATACCACCGCTTGCCGTAAAGCGGTTGCAGGAAGCGCCATCTGCCTGTCAGCACAGCATCTGGGTTTGAATGCACTGCGGGGAATCCCGGTTCAACCTTGCGGTCAGCCCCTTGGATATCAGGCTTTATCCGCCAGAAAATCAGCGATCAACCGTGTCGTCAACTCAGGCTGGTCCCGATGCGGTGAATGGCCACACTGCTCTAATTTATGTAGCGAATTTTGTATATCTGGTGAGGGTGACAGTTTATTTTTACCTTCAAACGCGGGAATTTCCTCAATCTGGCGCATGGTGCCATAGGCATCGTCCACGCCCTGCATCGCCAGCAGCGGCGCGGTGATGCGGGTGCATTCTTCTCGGATGTCAAAACTGCGAAACGCATCCGACAGCCAAACGTCATTCCACTGCCAGAAAGCGCAGTCCACACCCGCGTGAAAGCGCGCCAGACGCTGTCGCAAATCGCCCGTCTCAAACGCTGTGCGCGCCTGCGTGATGGATTCAATCGAAATGTCTTCCACCATCACGTGCGGTGCCAACACCACGCAGGCCGACACGGGGAAACGGCTGGCATGCAGCAGGGCGATGCTGCCACCGTCTGAATGGCCGACCAGCACGGGTTGTTCGATGTTCAGGCTTTTAAGAAGCATCGGCAAAACCCTCCAGGCCTCTTCATGCATATAGTCAGGCAGCAGACGCCCAGTGCGCAGACCGTTCACAACCCTGGGCGCACCCCGCACGTCTGGCACAGCGTCCGAGTGCCCATACCCGCGACGCGAATACACCCATCCGTCGCGACCCGTAGCCTTGCAAAGCTGCGCGGGCCAGTCGCGCCACATGGCGACCGAGCCCAGACCTTCGTGCAGAAAAACCAGCGGGGCCAGACTTGCCTGCGCCGGGCTGGTGGCCTGCGCCTTGATGTGATGTACTTCAAGTCGCACACCATTGATATAGATCAAATCCATGCACGGGATATTACGGGATCGAAAAAAATCCAAAAAGATTGCAGGGACGCGCTTGCCAGCGGTCGCAGTCTTAAGCAGGTCACCCCTATCCTGTGGGTTCCATCTCTGGGGGATTTCTGGTTTTGCCGATAATCACCCGATGACTTCAACATTGAACGCCGACCCGGTCGAATTGGCCAAATTTTCCGATCTGGCCCATCGCTGGTGGGATAAGAACAGCGAGTTTCGCCCACTGCACGACATCAACCCCTTGCGATTGGACTGGATCAATGGCCTTTGCCCCCTGGCCGGAAAAAAGGTGCTTGATGTTGGGTGTGGCGGCGGGATATTGGCGGATTCAATGGCGCGCAAAGGGGCCCAGGTGCTTGGCATTGACCTGGCGACCAAGGCGCTCAAGGTGGCGCAATTGCACGCACTTGAGGCGCAAACCCCCCACGTGGAGTACCGGGAAGTCAGCGCCGAGGCGCTCGCGTTGCGCCAGCCCTTCGAGTTTGACGTGGTGACCTGCATGGAAATGCTGGAGCATGTGCCGGACCCGTCCTCGGTGGTCAGAGCCTGCGCCACGCTGGTCAAACCTGGAGGCTGGGTGTTTTTCTCCACCATCAACCGCAATCCCAAATCTTTTTTGTTCGCCATCGTAGCGGCTGAATACGTGCTTAACCTGCTGCCCCGTGGCACACACGAGTACGCCAAGCTGATCCGGCCCAGCGAATTGGCAGGTTTTTGCCGTGCCGCAAGTCTTGAATTGCGGCAAACTCGCGGCCTGGAGCACAACCCGGTCACCCATCGCTATTGGTTAAGTGGCGATACCAGCGTGAACTACCTGTTTGCGACGCAAATGCCTGCTGATGCCGTTTCGTGAAAGGGTTTCCCAAAATGTTCATTGATGTTCAGGCGGTGTTGTTTGATCTGGATGGCACCTTGATTGACAGTGCGCCCGACCTGGGCGCTGCGGCCGACAAGATGCGCACGGATCGGGGTCTGCCTTCCTTTGCGCTGGAGCGTTATCGCCCCATGGCCGGCGCTGGCGCGCGCGGCATGCTGGGCGTTGCTTTTGACATGACACCTGGGCACCCTGATTTTGAAGACATGAAGGAAGAGTTCTTCGTCAACTATGAGCGTTGCATGACGCAGCGCACCGTTGCGTTTGACGGCGTAGGCGCGTTGATCCAGAGCCTGGTGGCGGCTAAGCTGCGCTGGGGCGTGGTGACCAACAAAGCCTCGCGTTTCACCGATCCGCTGACCCGCGACATGCCGTTATTTGCATCGGCGGCAGTGATCGTCAGTGGCGACACAACGCCGCACGCCAAGCCCCATCCGGAGCCTTTGTTTGAGGCCGCCCGCCGGCTCGCCCTGGCCCCCACACGCTGCCTGTACGTCGGTGATGACCACCGTGACATAGTGGCGGGTCTGGCCGCCGGTATGGGCACGGTCGCAGCCACGTATGGCTACTTGGGTACTGCGACCGATGCAACGCAATGGGGTGCGCATGCCACCATTGGCAGTCCCGGCGCTCTATTGCCCTTGCTGGCGGGCTGCCATTAGCTTGAATAACCCGTTGCAATACCTGGCCAAGGCCTAAAATACAAAGCTTGGGGCTGCACTGGTTTCGACGTGGGTACGGAATCGCTGTGGTGCATGTCGAGCTGAATGCGCTCGTAAAACAGATTCAAAAAAACTAACTGCAAACGACGAACGTTTCGCACTCGCTGCTTAATAACCAGTGAGCCTTACAACGGCAGGCCGATGGGCCGGGCAAGGGTGGCCTGATCGCAAGGTTGGGCCGTCCAGGCTGTAAGGTCATTTTCATCGGCTGGCACTGCACCGGGTACCTTGGTGTGGAGCGAGACAATAGGGTACTGGCGACTGTGAAAGCGTGTGGCTGCGCGTTCACAAG
>JANMVO010000079.1:0-16655 GCA_031392805.1 Rhodoferax sp.
TCACAACTTGGGCATTTGATCCACAGGCCTTCGGGCACGCTACGCCGGTCGGCGGGGTTGGTATGCTGGATTTTTGAGGGTAACAGTTTTTCGAGCCAGGACATGGTGGGTTCCTTTGATGCGAGGCGGGGCGAGGCGGTGCGGTGCGGTGGAGGGGAGGGAGCAGTGAAGGTTCAGGTGCGGCGCAGACCCCGGTCTTGGTGAATCATGAATCCAGAGCCGCACGGATTTCACGGATGAAATCTTCCGCGACTCCCACGACTTTATCTCGAGGCTGGTTGTCAATCAACTGGATGATTTTGCTGCCAATCACCACGGCGTCGGCAACCTTGCCGATGGCTTTGGCTGTGGCTGCGTCCCGGATGCCAAAACCCACACCGACTGGCACGTTCACAAATTTACGAATACGCGGCAGCATGGCTGCAACTGCGGCAGTGTCAAGCGAGCCGGCACCCGTGACGCCCTTGAGCGACACATAGTACACGTAGCCGGTGGCGATACGGGCGATTTGCGCCATGCGTTCGTCGGTGCTGGTGGGGGCCAGCAGGAAGATTAAATCCATGCTGGCTGCCTTGAGTTCAGCCGCAAGCGCCCCGCACTCTTCGGGCGGGTAGTCCACCACCAGCACGCCGTCCACACCCGCTGCACAGGCATCGCGTGTAAAGGCGCCTTGATGGTCTATTGAGGCATGCTTCTGGTTGTAGCGCTCAATCGGGTTGGCGTAGCCCATCAGCACCACCGGTGTCGTTGTGTTGTGGGTGCGAAATTCACGCACCATCTCCAGCACCTGAACCAGGCCAATGCCAAACGCCAACGCTTTGTCGCCGGCCTTCTGGATCACCGGGCCGTCTGCACTGGGGTCCGAAAATGGCACACCCAGCTCGATCACATCAGCACCCGCTGCCACCATGCCGTGCATCAGCTCGGGCGTGATGTCGGCATAAGGGAAGCCGGCAGTCACGTAGGGAATCAGGGCTGGGCGGCCTTGAGCCTTCAAAGTCGCGAAGGTTTGTGCGATTCGGCTCACGCAGTTGCTCCCATATTCACCAACTGCACGGTTTGCGACAGATTCGCCCCGCCCCCTTTGACGGATTGACCCTTGCAGCTCGGGCGGCAGAAGAAGTCGTCATGGCTCAAGTCTGCCACGGTGCCAATGTCTTTATCACCCCGACCGGACAGGTTGACGAGAATCGACTGATCCGTGCGTATGGTTTTGGCCAGCTTCATGGCGTAAGCCACGGCGTGGCTGGATTCCAGCGCGGGGATGATGCCCTCGGTGCGGCACAGATAGTGGAAGGCTTCCAGCGCTTCGGTGTCGGTAATGCCCACGTATTCGGCACGGCCAATGTCTTTGAGGAAGGCGTGCTCCGGGCCAACGCCGGGGTAGTCCAGCCCGGCGCTGATGCTGTGGGTCTCGGTCACCTGGCCGTTGTCGTCCTGCAGCACGTAGGTGCGGTTGCCGTGCAGCACGCCGGGGCTCCCGCGTTGCAGTGAGGCCGAGTGTTTGCCACTGTCCATGCCTTCACCGGCCGCTTCCACGCCGATGAGACGCGTGCCGGTGTGGTTGATGTACGGGTAGAAGATGCCCATGGCGTTGGAGCCACCGCCGACGCAGGCAACCACCACATCAGGCTGATCTGTCTTGCAGCCTTGTGCTGCAAGCATCCCGGGCATTTGCACCAGGCATTCCTTGCCGATCACGCTCTGAAAATCGCGCACCATCATCGGGTACGGGTGGGGACCGGCCACGGTGCCGATGATGTAGAAGGTGTTGTCCACATTGGCGACCCAGTCGCGCATGGCCTCATTGAGCGCGTCTTTCAGCGTCTTGCTGCCACTTTCGACTGGCACCACCGTGGCACCCAGCAGCTTCATGCGGTAAACGTTGGGGCTTTGTCGCTTGATGTCTTCGCTGCCCATGTAGACCACGCATTCCAGCCCGTAGCGCGCGCAAATGGTGGCGGTGGCCACGCCATGCTGGCCCGCGCCGGTTTCGGCAATCACGCGCGGCTTGCCCATGCGTTTGGCCAGCATGGCCTGGCCGATGGTGTTGTTGACCTTGTGGGCACCGGTGTGGTTCAAATCTTCACGTTTCAGGAAGATTTGTGCGCCCAGGCCTTGGCCGTCAGACATTTCCCGGCTCATGCGGGCAGCGTGGTACACCGGGGAGGGGCGGCCTACAAAATGCGCCAGTTCGTATTCAAACTCGGCAATGAACGCCGGATCGAACTGGTACTTTGAGTAAGCCGCCTTGAGCTCATTGATCGCGTGGGTCAGTGTCTCCGAGACAAAGCTGCCACCGTAAATTCCGAAGTGGCCTGACGCATCAGGCATTGCGTAAGGTGCCCGGTCAGGCTGTTGGTAATCTTTCATCTGAAAATCCTGCAAGGTTTCTGTCTGCCGCGCGAACGGCAGCACAAAAGAGATTGATCTTGTCGGCGTCTTTGATGCCTTTGACGGGCTTGCCATCCGGGCCATCCAGCTCGACGCCGGAACTCACATCCACGGCCAGTGTTTTACAGCGCGGGCGCACCTGCAAAATGCCTTCGGCCACGTTTGCAGCATTCAGCCCACCACTCAAGACGAGGTGAGCGTTGACGCTTTGAGGAAGAAGTGACCAATTGAATGCCTTGCCGCCGCCGCCATAGCCGTCAACGTGCGCGTCGAGCAGAATGGCTTGGGCATTTGAATAATCCTGGGCATATTTTACGAGGTCAAAGTCTTTTGCACCCTGCCCCAGCGGAATGCGCGCGGCGCGCAAATAGGCTTGCGCACCTTGCTGCGTGGCTTGCAGGCATTGAAAGGGTGTCTCATCACCATGAAATTGCACTGTAGCCCTTGGTAGTATTGAATAGTTTGCTATAATATTAATATCAATCTCATTCACGTACAGCAGCACGGGCGTAACAAAGGGCGGAAGCCGCAGAGCCAGTTCCGCGGCGCGCTCAATCGTTACATGGCGTGGGCTGCTTCGGTAGAGCACAAATCCAAGGGCGTCGGCGCCAGCGGCCACAGCCGCGTCAACATCTTGCTCGCGAGTGAGTCCGCAAATCTTGATTCGAGTCCGCTGCGCTGGAAAAGGGTTTGCATTCATGGCAGCGAATCATACGCAACCGTGCGATCCGGCAAACCCCAATGGGCTTCGTAGCGTGGGCCCAGAAAATAAAGGCCGTCTGGCGAGAAAGTGGGGGCGGCCGCATCACGGTCGCGTGCAGCAAGCACCTCAATGATCCATTGCGGCGGGAATTTACCTTGGCCGACGGCGACCAGACAACCCATCATGTTGCGAATCATGTGGTGCAGAAAGGCATTGGCTTCAAACTCGAATCGCCAGTATGCGCCGCGCTGGCTGATGTCGATGCGGTGCATATTCTTCACGGGCGACAAGGCCTGGCATGCGGAAGCGCGAAACGATGAGAAATCGTGTTCTCCCGTCAAATGGCTGGCCGCCTGCTGCATGGCCTGCATGTCAAGCGCGCGATAAACCCAGCCCACACGGCCCGTATCGACACTCGGGCGCACAGGCGACGCCAGCAAGATGTAGGCGTAGCGTCTTGAGGTGGCACTGGCCCGGCAGTGAAACGCTTTGGGCACCTCGTGCGCCCACTGCACGGCAATATCGCGCGGCAGGTGCGTGTTTGTGCCGCGCACCCAAGAACTGGCATCACGCGCCAGAACGGTGTCGAAATGAACTACCTGCATCAAGCCGTGCACGCCGGCATCGGTGCGGCCTGCGCACAGCGTGGGCAGGCGCCGCTGGCCGGTGAATTGCCCCAGCGCAGTTTCGAGCTTGTCCTGCACAGTCAAGCCCGACAATTGACTCTGCCAGCCCTGGTAAGCCTGACCGTTATAGCTGATGCCGAGCGCCAACCTCACAGAAAACTCAAATCAGAAGCACCTGTGAGTGCCCGCCTAGCTGAGCATGGTCAAGGCCTTTTGCGCCCTGGTTTTCATGGGGCCTGATGCTTCTGAAATGACTTCCTCTATCAATGCGCGTGCACCGTCCTCGTCGCCAATAGCGCTGAACTCTTCTGCCAGCGCCAGTTTGGTGGCCAATGGATCTTCCACCGGCGCGTTGGCTTCGAGAGAGCTGCCCTCGGTAGAGTCACTCAGATCAAGCGAGAGGGACCCCAGGTCAAACTCCAGCATACCGGAGTCTTGCAGCACCAGTGCGGGAGGTTTCACCGTTTCAGACAATAGCGGAACCGGTGCCGTCGAGCCGAAGCTCACGGCTGCCTGGTGGCGGAAATCCTCACTCTCGCCGGTCGACGGTCGGTGAGCGATATTTGGGTGATCCAGGTCCGGCAGCTCGAATTTCACAGAGTCGTTGCCGGCCGCAATGCCGCCTTGAGGACCTGGAGCCACATACCCTTGTGTAATGGTGTCAAAATCCATGTCCAGCGAGTCTGCGTCGCTGCGAACGGCGTCGATGCCAGCGGTTCGCTCGCGGCTTCCCAACTCGCTCATAATGCTTGCATTTTCCTCGTCTAGCGAGAAATCAAGGTCAAGGTCGAGGTCAGTCGAGGGCGCGCTGTGCGGTTGCAATCCCAAAGGAACGGTTGTAGATGCGAAGCCGCTGGCAACTTCCAGAGGCACTGGCTGTGCTGGCAGTCCACCTGTAACAGGCGCTCCGCCAGGCTGGTACAGGGGGTTTGTCGGATCGATACCAAGGCCCAGTTCGCACACACGTTGCCATTCAGGTCCGCTGCCATCAGTCACCGTGTGGGCATCATCGGCCAAGCTCTCAAAGCTCTTGACATCGCGCCTCTTGGCATAGATTTCGAGCAGCTTTTGATGAATGGCAATGCGCCCCGGATTGGCTTTCAACGCCTCTTTCAATATTTCCTCAGCCTGCAGGTCGCGGCCATAGGCCAGATACACATCGGCTTCAGCGACGGGATCAACATCGTCCGCCGCGTCCAGTTGGCTGGGCGAGTAGACCATTGACGAGCCCGTCTGGGCACCGTCGTTGGTGTCGATCCGGTGACCACCGCTGGCACCAAAGAACGAGTCAGGCTGCAGGCGGCTTTCAAGAAAAGCACTGTCTTCCTGCATTGCTTTCTTGCGCTGGCGGGCGCGGTAAAAACCGAAACCGGCCAACAGGGCGACCAGACCCACCGTACCTGCCGGGACCAGCGGGTTCTCCAGAAGCTGATCGATCAGGCCAGGATCAGAGGCCGGGATTGGCGTTACAGGGCGCTTCGCAAGCTCTGGGGCCGGCATTGGATCAGGCGCTTTTGGCGTCGATACCGCGGCTACAGGAGCAGCTACGGGATTGTCCGCAGAGGCGGCGGCGCTGATGGCCGGCGCAACCGGCGTAATAGGCGTTGCAGACGCAGCCGGCATTATGGGCGCTATAGGCGCTATAGGCACCACTGGTGCGGCCACCGAAGGTGCGCTGGCGGATGCCATGGCCACTGGTACTGCAGGACTGGAAGCAGCCCCAATTTTGCCGAGGTCGCTGATATTTTTGGAAAGCTCGGCTGCTTTGCCGGACGCGTCTTTGGCGGCGCGCTCTTTGGCAATTCTGTCGGTATCGGCTTGCGCTTGCACTGCGCCCTTGGACAGAGTCAGTTTGTCGGGTGCGGCGGTGCCTGGCTTCCTGTCATCCACGCGGGCTTGCACGCTGCCGCTGGATTGACGGTCGGCCGCCGCCATCTGCGTACTCGGGGCGCTGCCCGCCAATTTTTTGCGGAAATCATTAAAGTCCCTGCTTTGCGCAATCACCATCCGGGTGGCTTCAGCCGTGCCAGTCGCCTGAACTTGCTCTGCGGTTGGCACGTTGATAAGTGCGCCGCTCTTGATGCGGTTGATGTTGTTATTGATGAATGCATCAGGGTTGGCACGCAGCAGGGCGACAAGCATCTGATCCAATGACACATTGGCCGGCTTGACTGCCGCAGCTATTCGGCTGGCTGTATCACCGGGCTTGACCTTGATCTGCTTGTCGCTGACCAAGTCCCGCTCTGGGGCGGATGCTTTGGCTGCAACATTGGAAACATCAGCGGGCTTTCTCGGTGCTGTAGCGGGACGGGTTGTGGCCGGCGCTTGCGCGACAGCAGGCCGCGATGGCGTAGCCGCGAGCGGGCCACTGGGCATGGGTGCGGCCCCAGCACCAGACGGCGCGGCCACCACCTGCGGCAAGGTCGCACCGGGTGCCACAGGGACGCGTAAATGCGGTGGATCGAACAGCATCGTGAAATCACGAACAATCCGCCCGGATGCCCAACTCGCTTCAATAATCATGTCAACGAAGGGCTCGTTGATGGGCCGCTCGCTGGTCAGGCGGATGTAGGCACGGCCATCCGGGCGTCTCTGCAAGGACGCGCGCAGGCTTGACATGGCAGCGTTGTAATCCAGTCCGGCCGCGCGGAAGGTCTCAGGCGAGGCGACAGAAGCTTTCAGGGAGGACGATTCTTCGGCGTTGATCTCCGGTACATCAATCTCGGCGCGCAAGGGTTCCCCCAGTGCCGATTGGACCGTGATCGACCCCAGTGAAAGCGCCATCACCGGAGCTGCCAACAGGCCAAAAAGTGTTGCGGCTGCCGCTGCGATGGCGGTCTTGTGCCAACGATGTGACTTATGGTTCAATTTAATTGCCTCCGTTGTTCGGGCGATTGGCCAATAACGCTCTTGAAGCAAGCCAACGCTTCGACACTCAAAACTTGAAAAGTACCATAACATCAATGTCTTAGCCTGACAAGCTAAGAAAGCTTTTAACTTGAAGTCCGCTCCCAGTGCGAGCCTGACCGTCGCCCTCAATGTTGCCAAACGACAACGGCCTGCCCGCCAAGGAGCCCAGCCATTGTGCGCCGGTGTCAAGCTCGCTTACGCATCAAGCAAAATTCGCAGCATGCGCCGCAGCGGCTCGGCAGCCCCCCAAAGAAGCTGGTCGCCAATGGTGAACGCGCCCACATATTCAGGCCCCATGGCGAGTTTGCGGATGCGCCCCACCGGGATGGTCATGGTGCCGGTCACCGCAACCGGGGTCAGATGCTGTACGGTGGCTTCACGCGTGTTCGGCACCACTTTGACCCAAGCGTTGTCTGCCGCGATCATGGCTTCAATGTCGGCCACCGGCATGTCCTTTTTCAGCTTGAAGGTCAGTGCCTGGCTGTGGCAGCGCATCGCGCCCACGCGCACGCAAAATCCGTCTACAGGAACCGCCAGCGTGCCGACGAAACCGTCGCCCAGGCCAAGAATCTTATTGGTCTCGGCCATGCCTTTCCATTCTTCCTTGCTCGTGCCCCAACCGGCTTCGCCTGGTTGTTTGCCGATACCCAGATCCTTGTCGATCCACGGAATCAGCGAGCCGCCCAGTGGCACGCCGAAGTTGGCGGTCTCGGTGGCTGTCAGGGCGCGCTGCCTGGCGATAACCTTGCGGTCGATCTCCAGAATGGCGCTATGGGGGTCATCCAGCAAAGCTCTGACTTCGGCGTTCAAGGTGCCGTACTGCGTGAGCAGCTCGCGCATGTGCTGGGCACCGCCACCGCTGGCTGCCTGATAGGTCTGGGTGCTCATCCACTCGACCAGCCCGGCCTTGAAGAGCGCGCCTACGCCCATCAGCATGCAACTGACGGTGCAGTTGCCACCAATCCAGTTGTTGCCACCCGCGCCAGCTTTGTTTTTTGCCAGAGCGTTCTTGATGACCGGCAGGTTGACAGGGTCGAGGATGATGACGGCATCGTCCTGCATGCGCAGTGTGCTGGCGGCGTCAATCCAGTGGCCGCGCCAGCCGGTGGCGCGCAGCCTGGAAAACACTTCAGTGGTGTAGTCGCCGCCCTGGGCGGTGATGATGATGTCGCACTGTTTCAGGGCCGCGATATCGAATGCGTCCTTGAGTGTGGTTTCGTTTTTGGCGAGTGCCGGTGCCGTGCCACCCGCGTTTGAAGTGGAGAAGAACACCGGTTCGATCAGATCGAAGTCGCCCTCCGTGTGCATGCGGTCGACCAGCACGGAGCCCACCATGCCACGCCAGCCGACCAGGCCCACCAAGGGGTTTCGTCCACCTTCTGTCAGATTGCCAGCTTTCATTGTGTTGCCCATGAAAGAATTGTAAGCGACACTATTTGAGTGCCGACACCACGGCGTCGCCCATTTCACGCGTGCTGACCCTGGTTGTGCCGACACTGTGGATATCGGCGGTACGCAGCCCTTGCGCCAATACCGCCTTGACTGCCGACTCAATGCGGTCAGCAGCGCCCGCCTGATTCAGGCTGAACCTGAGCATCATCGCCGCGCTCAAAATTGTCGCCAGAGGGTTGGCAATGCCTTTGCCAGCGATGTCGGGTGCGCTCCCGTGGCTGGGTTCGTACAAGCCCTGATGGCTGGCATTCAGGCTGGCCGAGGGCAGCATGCCGATGGAACCGGTCAGCATCGCTGCGGCGTCGGACAAAATGTCGCCAAACATGTTGCCGGTGACGATGACGTCGAACTTTTTGGGCGCTTTCACAAGCTGCATGGCAGCATTGTCGACGTACATGTGGTCGAGTTCCACGTCGGGGTATTCCTTGCCGACCTCGGTGACCACATCTTTCCAGAACTGGAAGGTTTCCAGCACATTGGCCTTGTCCACGCTGGTGACGCGTTTGTCCCGTTTGCGGGCCGCCTGGAAAGCGACGTGGGCAATGCGCTCGATTTCGGGGCGCGAATAACGCATGGTGTCAAAGGCTTCCTCGCTGCCCGGAAAATGGCCGTCCACTG
This sequence comes from Rhodoferax sp., assembly GCA_031392805.1. Taxonomy (GTDB): domain Bacteria; phylum Pseudomonadota; class Gammaproteobacteria; order Burkholderiales; family Burkholderiaceae_C; genus JANYCG01. Next base: position 8,704 of record JANMVO010000079.1, read on the forward strand.
CTGTGCGCCGACCGCGCGGCTGGCCAAAGTAGATGTCGCCAGTCAACTCGCGGATGATGAGAATGTCAAGCCCGGCGACCAGTTCTGGCTTGAGGCTGGACGCGCCGACGAGCTGCTCATAACAAATGGCAGGGCGAAAGTTGGCAAACAGCCCGAGATGTTTGCGCAGGCCCAGAATCGCCTGTTCAGGGCGCAACGGGCGATCCAGCGTGTCGTACTTCCAGTCGCCGACCGCGCCAAACAGAATGGCATCGGCTTCTTTTGCCAGCTTGAGCGTCGCCTCAGGCAGAGGATGCCCAAAGGCTTCGTAAGCCGCACCGCCAACCAGGGCGGTTTCAGATTCAAACTTCAGGCCAAGTGCGTTTAGCACCTTGACAGCTTCAGCAACGATTTCGGTGCCAATGCCGTCACCGGGCAGAATTGCAATTTTCATGGATAACAATCAGATAAATAAGTGAATGGAAAGCGTCGCGGGCGGGTTTTGCGGCAAATTGTCAAGCAGGCCGACGGATGCCTGTTGCGCCAGACTGATGGCCGCAGCGCCGAAAGCGGTCTGGAATTTTTTCGCCCGCACCGGCTGTGTCACGTTGCGCTGGCGGTTTTTGCCAGCCAGGGTTTGGTGGCCAGGCGCGCCGCTTCAAAAGCCTTGATTTTGTCGCCGTGCCGCAGCGTCAGTCCGATATCGTCAAAGCCGTTCAGCAGGCAATACTTGCGAAACGGCTGGACTTCAAACCGCAGTTCTTCGCCCTGCGGTTTGATGATCATCTGGCGCTCCAAATCCACCGTCAGCTGGTAGCCTGGGAAGGCCAGCACCTCGTCGAACAGCTGCGCCACCTGCGATTCACCCAGCACAATCGGCAGCAAGCCATTTTTAAAACTGTTGTTGAAAAAGATGTCGGCGTAGCTGGGCGCGATGATGGCGCGAAAGCCGTATTGGTCCAAGGCCCAGGGGGCATGTTCGCGCGATGAGCCGCAGCCAAAATTCTTGCGCGCCAGCAAGACCGACGCACCCTTGTAACGCGGCTGGTTGAGAATGAAATCCGGATTGGGTTTGCGCGTGGCCGGATCCTGCCCCGGAAAGCCGGGATCGGAATAACGCCAGGCATCAAACAGGTTGTCGCCAAAGCCGGTCTTGCGAATCGATTTCAAAAACTGCTTCGGGATGATGGCATCGGTGTCAACATTCTCGCGGTCCATGGGGGCGACGAGCCCTTGGTGCACGGTAAATTTTTGCATGCTGATGTCCTTGAATTCTTGGCTTGAAGGTTCAGATGTACTTGCGCACATCCACAAAGTGGCCGTGCACGGCGGCGGCGGCGGCCATGGCGGGGCTGACCAGATGCGTGCGCCCACCGGCACCCTGGCGCCCTTCGAAATTGCGGTTGCTGGTGGAGGCGCAGCGCTCGCCCGGCTCCAGCTTGTCCGCATTCATGGCCAGGCACATGGAACAGCCCGGCTCGCGCCATTCGAACCCGGCCGCTTTGAAAATCACGTCCAGGCCTTCGCGCTCAGCCTGCGCCTTGACCAGGCCTGAGCCTGGCACCACCAGCGCCAGCTTGATGTTTTTGGCGACCTTCTGGCCGATCTTTTGCACCACCGCCGCGGCGTCGCGCAGGTCTTCAATGCGGCTGTTGGTGCAACTCCCTATGAACACCTTGTCAACATAGAGGTCGTTCAATGCCTTGCCGGGCTGCAGACCCATGTACTTCAACGCGCGCTCAATCGCGTCACGCCTGTTGGCGTCTTTTTCCTTGTCGGGGTCAGGCACTCTGTCGTTAATCGACAGCACCATTTCAGGCGAGGTGCCCCAGCTCACTTGCGGCAGGATCTGGCTGGCATCAAGTTCGACCACGGCGTCAAACTTGGCATCGGCATCGGACTGCAGCGTGTTCCAGTACTGCACCGCCAGGTCCCACTCGGCACCTGTGGGCGCCAGCAGGCGGCCTTTCACGTAGTCAATGGTTTTCTGATCCACGGCCACCAGGCCAGCCCGCGCGCCGCCTTCAATGGCCATGTTGCAGACCGTCATGCGGCCTTCCATGCTGAGCGCGCGAATGGCTGCGCCGGCAAACTCAATCGTGTAGCCGGTGCCGCCTGCAGTGCCGATCTTGCCAATGATGGCCAGCACGATGTCCTTGGCGGTGCAGCCCTTGGGCAATAGGCCCTCAACCTTGATCAGCAGGTTTTTCGCCTTCTTGGCCAGCAGGGTTTGCGTGGCCATGACGTGCTCGACTTCACTGGTGCCAATGCCATGCGCCAGCGCGCCAAAAGCGCCGTGGGTAGAGGTGTGCGAGTCGCCGCAAACGACCGTCATGCCGGGCAGGGTGGCGCCGTTTTCGGGGCCAATCACATGCACAATGCCCTGGCGTTTTGACAGGAAGGGAAAGAAGGCCGCTGCGCCGAATTCCTTGATGTTGCTGTCCAGCGTGGTGATCTGCTCTTTGCTCACCAGGTCGGTGATGCCGTCGTAGCCCAGCTCCCAGCCGGTGGTGGGTGTGTTGTGGTCGGCGGTAGCCACGATGGAGCTGATGCGCCAGACCTTGCGCCCGGCCTGGCGCAGTCCCTCAAAAGCTTGCGGGCTGGTGACTTCATGTACCAGATGGCGGTCGATGTAGAGAATCGAGGTGCCGTCTTCTTCGGTGTGAACGACGTGTTCGTCCCAGATTTTGTCGTAGAGGGTGCGTGCCATGGTTCTTCCTTGGTAATCTTCAGATTTTAAGTGCAGGAGGCGTGCAACGTGCTTGACCAGCAAAGCTGCGGTAACGGGCAAGCTGGTGCATCAAATGGTGTAACGCCGCAACACTTCCAATTCTCGCCTCCCTCAGCCCAGCGTTGCCACCATCCCGAGCCTGGGCGCAACAGACCGCACCAGCTTTTGAATGCCGTGCCCGGCCGGATCGCGCCAAGGACAGTCTCTGGATTAGCCGTGTGCTGCCAAAGGAATCACACTCAGACCCTGATTGATGCAGATTGGGCCATTCTGGATGCCATTTAGGGCTATAGCCCGCGTTGGTATTGAATTATAAGCTATTTAAGTAATAGCATAATACACCGCGCCAGTGGCTAGATAGCCCTCTGATTCACCCGGCGCGTCAACTCTTCTGCACTCTCCTTGCGCTCGCTGTACCGGTCCACCAGGTAGGGTGACACATCGCGTGTGAGCAGCGTGAACTTCACCAGTTCTTCCATCACATCGACCACGCGGTCGTAGTAAGCCGAAGGCTTCATGCGCCCCGCATCGTCAAATTCCATGAACGCTTTGGCGACCGACGACTGGTTGGGGATGGTGATCATGCGCATCCAGCGGCCCAGCACGCGCAACTGGTTGACGGCGTTGAACGACTGCGAGCCGCCGCTCACCTGCATCACCGCCAGCGTTTTGCCTTGGGTTGGGCGCACCGCACCCAGACTAAGCGGAATCCAGTCAATCTGGGTTTTCATGATGCCGCTCATGGCCCCGTGGCGCTCCGGTGACGACCACACCATGCCTTCGCTCCAGGCGGCCAGCTCGCGCAGTTGCTGCACCTTGGGGTGCGTGTCGGGCGCACTGTCGGCCAGGGGCAGGCCGTCGGGGTTGAAGGTGCGCGTCTCGCAACCCATGGCGGTCAGCAAACGCGCGGCTTCTTCGCTGAGCAGGCGGCTGAAAGACCGCTCGCGCAGTGAGCCGTAAAGCAGCAGGATGCGGGGAGGGTGGGCAGAACGGGGTGCGGGCTGCAACTGGGCCAGCGATGGCACCGGGAACAGCGCTTCGCTGACGTTGGGGAGTCCGGACATGTCACGCGCCTGCAACACGCGCCCCTTGAGCGTTGACCACCTGTTCGCCGTCTTCTTTGGCAAACGCGCCTTTTTGGGGTGAAGGCAGAATCTCCAGCACCGCCTCAGACGGACGGCACAGCCGGGTGCCCAACGGCGTCACGACAATCGGGCGGTTCATCAAGATCGGGTGGGCCACCATGGCGTCGATCAAGTCGTCATCACTCAGGGCTGGGTTGTCCAGTTGCAGCGCCTCAAAGGGCGTGCCTTTGCGGCGCAATACATCGCGCACGGGCAGCTTCATTTGTGCAATCAGTTCGACCAGCCGGGTGCGCCCCGGCGGCGTTTTGAGGTACTCGATGACCTCGGGCTCATTGCCGCTGTTGCGGATGAGCGCGAGCACATTGCGGGAGGTGCCGCACTCGGGGTTGTGATAGATCGTGATCGCTGTCGTGATCTTTGTAGCCATGTTCGTCATGAGATCTATGCTGGTGTGTTTGGGGGCAGTTGCGGTGGAGTTTGCGATGCTATTTGCCATGCTATTTGCGTTCGTATTTGCCATGAGATTTTTTTTGAATCGGTTTATTGAGCCAGCGGTTCCAGCCAGCGGGCAAGCAAAACGCCCGCAATGCCACCCACTGCCTGCGCCAGCACAAACCCCAGCGCACTGGCCGGTGCAATGCCGGCAAAACTGTCGCTCATCATGCGGCCCATCACCGCAGCCGGGTTGGCAAACGAGGTGCTGGCGGTGAACCAGTAGGCCGCGCCAATGTAGCAGGCCACCAAGGCGCTGGCCTTGCCGGGCGGTGAGCGCAGGATGACGAAGATCAGCCCGGCGGTGGCCACGCCTTCAGCCACCCATTGGCCCCAGCCGGTGAAATGGCCGCCCGCATCAAAGCCGCCGCGCAGTTTGGTGCTGAATTGGAGGATCGGCTGCTCGAACATCAGGTTCGCAAGCCAAGCACCTGCCACTGCTCCCAATAATTGCCATACTATAAATAATATAGCTACTCGTGAAGGATGGACAAGGGCTAGCGTGCCTTTTGACCACATAACCAGGGTGACCACGGGGTTGAAGTGCGCACCGCTTGCCGGTCCGAGTGTTTCGATCAGCACGTACAGCGCAAACACTGTGGCAAGTGTGTTGGCCAGCAGCGCCACACCATTGTTGCCGCCGCTGAGGCGCTCGGCCATGATGCCGGAGCCGATGACGGCGCACAGCAGCGCGGCCGTGCCGACGAACTCTGCAAACAGGGCCGTGCGCAAATGGATGCTGCCGTTCAAACCTTTTTCCCAATGTCGTCCAGTTGGGATTTCAGGCTCATGCGGTCCAGCGATGCCGCGGGCAATGCGGCGAACAGCTCGATTCGTTTGCGCAGTACGCTCGCGGCGTCCATGAATGCGCGGCGCTTGTCTTCATCTGTGCCTTCCACAGCCGCCGGGTCAGGAACCCCCCAGTGCGCTGACATGGGATGACCCGGCCAAAACGGACACTGCTCGCCTGCAGCCTGGTCGCAGACCGTCAGCACATAGTCCATCACCGGTGCGCCTGGCACGGCAAATTCATCCCACGACTTGCTGCGCAGCCCGTCGGTTGCGAAACCGTTGTTTGCCAGAAACTCGATGGCAAATGGGTTGACCACGCCATTCGGGTGGCTGCCAGCGGAGTAGCCTCGAAACCGGCCCCGTCCGAGCTGGTTGAGCTGAACTTCCGCAAGGATGCTGCGCGCCGAATTTCCTGTGCACAGGAACAGGACGTTGTATGTTTTTTCACTCATGGCGGGTGTTTCGTGGGTGGATGGGTTGTCAGAAATGTGAGGCGTTATTGGCGGGTTCTGCTTCACGGCAAAAAGCGTCAGCAGCAACCTGGAGTCATCGTTTCGAGCTCGCATGGGGCGCCCTGGCAGCAGTTTTCAGTCAGGTAGGCGAGCAAGTCATTCATTGCGCTGAAATTGGCGCTGTAGTGAATTTTTCTGCCGTCGGGGCGTTGGAGCAGCAGGCCTGCATGGGTCAGCTCTTTCAGATGGAACGAGAGTGCCGAGGGCGCAAGTTCCAGGCGGCTGGCAATGACGCCAGCGGCCAGCCCTGTCGGCCCTGCCTGAACCAGAAGTTTGAAAACTGCAAGTCGCGCCTCATGGGCGAGGGCACTCAATGCGGGAACTGTGTCTGATGCTTTCATCGCTTCATTATTTCATCAATCAATGAAATAATTATGACAGGAAGAGACTCAATTGCAATTGCGAAAAACGGCAAGAGGGTCAGCGGGTGGACTATGGCCTGTAGCGTGACAAGCGGTTTGCAGTCGATCAGCGCCCACCCGCCACATCGACAAACGAGCCGGTGGTGTAGCTGGAATCATCCATCATCAGCCACACAATGGCTTTCGCCACTTCCAGCGCGCTGCCTGCGCGCAGCATGGGCACTGACGCGCCCAGCAGGCGGGCGCGGTCGGGCTGGCCCCCGCTGGCATGGATGTCGGTGTCAATGATGCCGGGGCGCACGGCATTGACGCGGATGCCCTCAGTCGCCACTTCTTTGGCGAGGCCCAGCGTGAAGGTGTCAATCGCCCCTTTGCTGGCGGCGTAATCCACATACTGGCCAGACCCGCCCAGACGCACCGCCACGCTGCTGACATTGACGATGGCACCCCCCGCGCCGCCGTGCATTGTGCTCATGCGCTTCACCGCCTCGCGCGCGCACAAGAAACTGCCCAGCACGTTGATGTCAAACATGCGCTTCAGGCGCGCGGCACCCATGGCATCAACGCGCGACGCCACATCCACCACCCCCGCGTTGTTCACCAGGGCCGTGATGCGCCCCAGCTTGGCGTCGACCTTGGCAAACATGGCCATGATGTCAGCCTCAACACCCACATCCGCCTGCACCGTGATGGCCGTGCCGCCGCCCGCGCGGATTTGCCGCACCACCTCGTCTGCGGCCAGCGAGTTGGCGGTGTAGTTCACGGCCACCGCAAATCCGCGCTGGGCCGCCAGCAGCGCAGTCGCCGCGCCAATGCCGCGCGAGCCGCCGGTGATGAGGGCAATGGGATTCATGGTATTTTCCGCATGGATTGGTTTTCTTGATTGGGCTGCCTGGGATCGACGACCAGTCTTTGTGTGGCGATGTTAGTCGGAACAGCTTCACTGGCGCTACTGACGGTATCCACGATCAGATTCATCGCGGAATTTACTCGCTATAAGACGTGAACCTTTTTTGGTTCATAATTGGTTCATAATGGTGCGATGCTGCCCAAGTTGTCCGCCGCGTTCTATGCCCAACAGGGCTCAGATCCACCGTCCCAGCCGGTGCGGGATTGGCTCAAACGACTGTCAAAAGAAGAGCGGGCGGAAGTGGGCGGAGACATTCAGGCGGTTCAATTCGGCTGGCCTTTGGGCATGCCGCTTGTCAAGCACCTACAGGGCGACTTGTGGGAAGTACGAACGCAGCTTGCCAACCGGATAGCGCGCGTGATCTTTGCGGTTGAAGGCAGTACGATGTATCTTTTGCATGGTTTCATCAAGACCACGCAAAAGACGGCACACGCTGATATGGCGCTGGCGCAAAAGCGCTGGAAGCAGTTGAAGCCTTGAAAGCAGTGAGCGAAGTGAAACCTTTTTTGGGGCCAACAGAGAAAGAGAGCGACCATGAAACATTCAAAGACCATTGACACCCGCCATGTAGGCCAGGATTTTGACGCGTTTTTGGCAGAAGAGGGCATTGCCGTGGAAGTGGAAGCCCGCGCCATCAAGAAAATCATGGTGGGCCTGCTGCAAGACGCGGGCATGACACAAGTCGAGTTGGCCCAGCGCATGCATACCAGCCGTACGCAAGTGCGACGCTTGCTTGACCCGGACAACACGTCGATTACGCTTTCAACGCTGCAACGCGCGGCAGACGTAGTGGGGCATCGTTTGGTGATTGGCTTTGAGCCGGTCCATAAAACCCGTGGCAGGTCGATGGATTTGGCTGCATAAAATTCAGGGCAATTAAATAGGACACCTCATGACAAGAAAGAGACTCCCATGAGCAAAAGCATCGATTACTACTTCGCCCCGCAAAGCCCGTGGACTTACCTGGGCCATGCGCGCTTCGCGGCCATGGCCGGGGCGGCAGGTGCCACGGTAAGGGTGCTGCCGGCCGACTATGGCCGGGTTTTTCCGGCATCCGGCGGGCTGCCATTGGGCAAACGCGCGCCACAG
>JANMVO010000092.1:0-3717 GCA_031392805.1 Rhodoferax sp.
AATTGCCGCCTGGCCGCTGGCGGCGCGGCACCCATGCCACCCGATGTGCTGCGCTGGTACCGCGACCTGGGGCTCGATTTGATCGAGGTTTATGGCATGACCGAGAACTGCGGCGTGTCGCACGCCACGGTGCCCGGCACCAGCCGCCCCGGCACCGTCGGGCTGCCGTATGACGGCGTGGACAGCCGCATTGACCCCGACACCGGCGAGGTTCAAATGCGTTCCCCCGGCATGATGCTGGGCTACTATAAAGACCCGGTGCAGACTGCCGCCTGCTTTACGCCGGATGGCTGGTTCCGCACCGGCGACAAGGGCCAGCTGGAGCCCGATGGTTGCCTGCGCATCACCGGGCGCGTGAAAGACCTTTTCAAGAGCAGCAAGGGCAAGTACGTGGCACCGGCCCCGATTGAAGACCTGCTGGTGAACCACCCCGACATTGAAGCCTGCGCCGTGACCGGGGCCAATTTTGCCCAGCCGCTGGCGCTGGTCATGCTGTCGGCGCAGGCACTGGCGCGCAGCAAGACGGCGGATGGCAAAGCGGCATTGACGACATCGTTGGCGGCCCATTTGAAAACGGTCAACGCGCAGCTGGATGCGCATGAAAAACTTGACTGCATTGCGGTTGTTGCCAGCACCTGGTCGCCCGAGAACGGCTTTGTCACCCCCACTTTCAAGGTCAAACGCAATCGCATTGAAGACGCCTACAGTGCCCGCTATGAGGGCTGGCTGGCGCAGCGCAAGCCGGTGATTTGGGTGGAGAGCTGATTTTTGCCGAAATAAGTGGTCGAATCGGCCTCTAGCCATTGTCCACACTGCATAACTAGCTACTTATAGTGTAGCAATTCGCTTAAAGCCGAGCCACCCAATAACCCGGCTGGCGGCGATGATGTGCAATCGCCAGCACTTGAACCAATCCATCGGCTTCACGATAAACAAGGTCAAAGTGGAAAACCTTGAACATGGCACGTCGAATGTTCGGGGCAAGAACAATGCGTGAGCGATCAGGCGAGGCACAAACCAAAGCCAAGACGTTCAGAAATTCGGAGTGGTACCGCCTTCCCAATCCCGCTTGTATTGATTCATAGTGAGCGACCTGCTTTTTGTGCTCCTCAGCGGCCTCGGGATGGAGCCAATAGCTCACTTAAAAAGCGCCTGAACTTCCCGCTCAAGCTGCTCGCCACTCACAAGATTGACTTTGCCTGCGTCAATCTCATCAGCGCGGCGGCGCGCCTCACTGAGCCAGATTTCCTGAATATCAGCTTCCGATGGGGCATCCAGGCTATCGAGCAGCAAGTGCACCAAGTGCGCGCGCTCGGGCTTGGGCAAGCTAAGTGCAGATTGTTCGATGGCGGATGAGTTCATGATGCAATGCTATCACTGTACCGGCACGGCTTTGACGTACCGCGACCTGGGGCTTGACTTGATCGAGCGCATCACCCCGGCATTGAAGCCTGCGCCGTGACCGGAGCCAATTTTGCCCAGCCGCTGGCGCTGGTCATGCTGTCGGCCGAAGCGCTGGCGCGCAGCAAGACGGCAGATGGCAAAGCCGCATTGACCACCTCATTGACAGCCCATCTGAAAGCCGTCAACGCGCAACTGGAAGCGCATGAAAAGCCCGACTGCGTGGCGGTCGTAGCCAGCACCTGGTCGCCCGAGAACGGCTTTGTCACCCCCACTTTCAAGGTCAAGCGCAACCGCATTGAAGACGCCTATGGCGAGAAGTACGAGGGCTGGCTGAAGCAGCGCAAGCCGGTGGTGTGGGTGGAGGGCTGATTTTTGCCTATTTGGACGACAAATTGGCCTGTAGCCCTTGTCCACAGTGAATATTTAGCTATTTATAGTGTAGCATCCCGCTCGATTTCATTTCAGGCAGCGATCTGGCAATGTTGGAAGGGTGTAAGTGCGGAGCTGACGCTGTTTGCGAAGCACGCCCGGCTGGGCATTTGTCGCTTGCCCTCATACTGGAGTACCAGAAATCGGTCAATCGACAAACGCCCAACCTGGCAGCAAACGCAGTGGCGAGCTACCGGTAGCTTCGCCAAAGTGATCGCGGTCAATACCCGTAGCGCGCTACCTTTTGTGTAGGCGGGATGGCGCATGCCGAACGACCGATTTCTGGTACTCCAGTATGAGGGCGTTTGGCATGCGCCATCCCGCCCGCAGAAGCTTCCTCGTGAACTTGCATTGCGCGGGGTTCCCGGACAAGGTGGACCCACGGCACTGTCCGGCATGGGAGGAAGGCTGAATTTACCCCGCAGGACCTTAAAATCGGCCTCTAGCCCTTGTCTACAGTGCATATGAAGCTATTTCTAGAATAGCAAACCGCTTGGCGTGATTTCGTGCGATGACCCGCGCAAGTCAGGTCGATCAACCAGTTAAAGCCTGCCCAACCAGTAGCCCGGGCGCCGACGATGCGCGGCAACGACCAGAACTTCAACATCTGAACCCACAACACGATAGAGAATGTTGTAAGGAAAACCTGGCACTCGATACCTGCGAATATTCGGTGGGGCTTCTACGCGATACCGATCCGGGGATTCGCAGACTTTTCCCATTGCCACATCGAAAGCCGCCAGGTACCGTGCGCCGAGCCCAATTTGGCAGGCTTCGTAGTAGGCCACATGCTCAAGGTGCTCAATGCGCGCGGCTTCGTTGAAGAAATAGCTCACTTGAGCAAAGCGTTTGCCTGGCGACGCACCTCTTCGGCCGGAATACGCCGAGAAAGCCCTTGATCCATCTCAATGGCCCGTTGCGCAGCCACTTGAAACCAAAGGGGTTCGATTTCAGCTTCCGACAGCACATCAAGGCTGGTGAGGAGCTGCGCCGCCAACTCAGCCCGCTGCTGCACGGGTAGAGACAACGCTTCATTGGTGATCATTTCGGTGTTCATCTGTAAATCCTAGCACTTATCGCCAGCGGGCCTTTAAGGTCAAACGCAACGGCATTGAAGAGGCGTATGGCGAGAAGTACGAGGGCTGGTTGACGCAGCGCAAACCGGTGGTGTGGGTGGAGGGCTGATTTTACCAAAATAAATGGTCATATTGGCCTCTAGCCCTAGTCCACAATTCATTAGTAGCTATATTTAAAATAGCAAACAGCTTGACGTGATTTCGGACGATGATTGGCTGATGATGTTAATGATGCTCCAACGAACTCATTGAGCCATATAGCGTTGGCGCTGTCCGGCATGCAGCAAGAGCCGCGAGTTCGCGCCACGATCATCAGCGCGCACCGTGAACGCCACCTCGTGGTCATTGACAGCGCGAATCCGCTCATTGTTGATGGCCGTGCGGTGTTAGCAGCGGCTGAGGTGCTCCAGCACCTGGGCTGGCCCGGGCCAGCCAGCGGGGTCTTGGCGCACACCACACAGTCGTGTCTGTAGAGTTGGCGCTGCCGTTGCAGATCAATATATGATAATTAAAGACCTGACCCTATGACTCTTTGATAATTAAAGACCTGACCCTATGACTCTTTATGGCCGATGGCGTGCCCGGCGGCGTGCCCTTGATTGCCCTGCCGCTGTCGCCCAATGGGGTTTCGAAAACCTCGTGGGACGCTTTGATTGGTGCCAATGCGCCCCAAAAAGGCGAGACCGTGCGCGATGGCGAAGCGCTTTGCACCCTCATCTACACCTCGGGCACCACCGGCAACCCCAAAGGCGTGATGCACAAATTCAATGCCATGGCCTGGGGCTTGCAGAGCGCCAACCGACGCATC
>JANMVO010000115.1:0-8436 GCA_031392805.1 Rhodoferax sp.
GCCGCCCCGTCAGCGTGACATAGCCGTCGGCGGTCATAGTGCCTTGATCGCCGGTGCGAAACCAGCCATTGGTAAAGCCTTCTGCGTTGGCTTTGTTATTGTTCTCATAGCCTAAAGTGACGTTCTCACCGCGTATGACGATTTCGCCAATTTCACCTGCGACCACGATGTTGCCCGTGGCGTCCATGATGGCAACTTCTGGGCCGGCGGCGATGCCCACCGAGCCAGGAATGCGTTTGCCGGGCGGCAGCGGGCTACTGGCCATTTGATGAGCGGCTTCGGTCATGCCATAGGACTCGATCAACGGCGTTTTAAACACCCTTTCCAGCTCGGCAATCACTTGCGGTGGCATGGAGGACGATGACGAACGGATAAAGCGCAGCGGATTGGCTTCAATCACGTCCATATTGCCCGCTGAGCGCGCCAAAATGGCTTGGTGCATCGTGGGCACAGCGGTGTACCAGGTCGGCTTGCACTCTTTCATCCAGCTGAAGAACTTCAACGCATTAAAACCAGGCGTGCAAAAAATCATGCTGCCCACAGCCATCGGCGCCAGCACACCAGCAATCAAACCGTGGATGTGAAACAGCGGCATAACATGCAATTCGCGGTCGGCACTGGTCAATTGCAGCGCACGGCTGATATTGCGCGCCGACGCGCACACATTGCGATGCGACAACGGCACAATTTTGGGCCGTGATGTTGTGCCCGACGTGTGCAGAATCAACGCCACATCGTCAGCCTGCGCCGGGCCAGGTGAAGATGCGCGGCCTTTTTGATCAGACATCAATTCATAGTTACCGGCACCCAGTTCAGGCAGGGCTTTCAAATAAATCACCGCCACGCCGAGCTTTACCGCCACTGCCAGCGCGGGCGTTTCACTGCCGACAGCAACAATCAGCGCTTTGGCCTTCAAGTCGCCCAGGTAAAACTCAAACTCGTCGGCGCGGTACGCCATGTTCAGCGGTGCGGCGGTGCAGGCGCCAGCTACTGCCACAAACGCAGTTGCCATCTCGGGGCAGTTGGGCAACACAATGCCAACACGGTCGCCCCGGCCAATGCCCAGCGCATTGAGTTTTTCGACGGTTTGCGCTACCAATTCGTGCAGACCGGCGTAACTCAGTGGCTTGCTTTCGGGGGCTGACATGGCGGTGGCATCAGGCGTCTGCTGCGCGTGAATGGCGATCATTTCAGCCAGGGTTGTAAAGGGCGTCATGTTGTTGGATTCGCGGTAATGAGTTGTCAGGAGTTGTCAGTAGAAAGTGGGTCAACCGATGCGCAGGGTCGCCTTGTGATTCTGTAAATTTGTGGCAAGCAGGCTGGTCAGCGCATAGACCGCATTGATGGTCGGTGTCGGCGTCTGGGTGATTTGACCCAGCTCCATCACGGAACCGACCAGGGCCTGAAGTTCAAGCTGACGACCCATCTCAACGTCTTGCAGCATCGAGGTTTTGTGTTGTCCAACCGCCTGCGCACCCGCAATGCGTTTGTCCAGGCTGACCTTGAACTGCACGCCAAGCTTTTCGCCAATGGTTTGTGCCTCAACCATCATGTTGGCGGCCAGTTCGCGCGTAGCCGGAAACAGGCAAATGTCTTCCAGCGTGGCGTGGGTCAGCGCGCTGATCGGGTTGAAGCTCAGGTTACCCCAGACTTTCAGCCATATTTCAGAGCGAATGTCCTTCGACACAGGCGCTTTGAAACCGGCCGCTTTGAATGCGTCGCTGATGGCGCGGAGGCTGGGTGTGTCGCTGCCGTCGATCTCGCCGAGCGTGAAGCGATTGCCCTCAATGACTTTGATGACGCCCGGGCGAATCACTTCACTCGCCGGGTACACCACACTGCCGATAACGCGGTCAATGTCAATATGCTCGGCGATAACGCCATCCGGATCAACTGCTTTGATGGCGGTGCCAAGATACGCTTGATCCATTGCAGCGGGCAGCTTTTTAAAGTACCACCACGGTATGCCGTTTTGCATGGTGATCACGCGGGTATCGGCGTGCATCAACGCGGGCAGCTCATTCGCAATGGCCGCCACCTGGTGGGCTTTCATGCCCAAGATGATCACATCCTGAACGCCCGCCTCGGCAATGGTGGAAGTTGCGCGAACCGGATTGGCCAGGACTTCGTTGCCGTTCTCTTCAATCAGCAGCAAGCCATTGGCTTGCACCGCCGCCAGATTTGCGCCACGCAAAATCAGGCTGACGTCGTGCCCGGAGCGCGCGAGTTTGACGCCCAGCATTCCGCCAATGGCACCTGCGCCGACGATGCAAATTTTCATGGTGTGTGGGCCTTCTCTGAAATGGGCATGAAGGTATTGCGCAGCACGCCGATGCCGTCGATCACAACTTCAACCACGGTGTCTGGCTTCATCGGCAAAACCCCCAAAGACGTGCCGCAGGCAATCAGGTCGCCGGGTCGCAACGTCATTTCCTTCGAGAGCGCTGACACGATCTGGGCAGGAGAAAATATCATGTCACTGCAAGGGTAATTCTGACGTTCCCGTCCATTCACCAGGGTTCGCACTGACAGGGCATTCAAATCAAGGCCGGTCGAAATCACCGGGCCAAACACGCCAAAACCATCAAAGCTTTTGGCGCGTGTCCACTGGGCAAACGAGACGTCGCGGCTGATCAAATCCAGTGCTGTGATGTCGTTGACACAGGTGACGCCAAAAATCGCATCCACGGCTTCGTCCACGCCCAGGTCTTTGCAGGTTTTGCCGATCACAAGGCCAAGTTCGCCCTCGTACACCACGCGACCGTCGTAACTAGCGGGTGAAAAAACAGCCTGCCCATGCGCGCAGTAGCTGCTGGCGGCTTTGATGAAGTACAGCGGCTCAAGCGGCAGCGCCAGATTTTGCTTTGCGGCCTGCGCGTGATAGTTGTTCCACAGGCCGATAAACTTTTCAGGCTTGCAAGGCAGGCCGATTTTCACATTAGCCAGGGCAAGCTGCGCACCGGTAGCGACTGGCGAGTCAAACATGTCGCCCGTGTGAACTTCAATTTGGCCGCGATTGAGCGAACCAAACCCCAAGTGTCCGTGATGGGTGTAACGGACCCACTGCTGCGGTGACGGATGCATTGGTGGCGTCACGGCGGTTTAACCCACATGGCGGGGTGATTTCAGCCGGGCCATCATAGCTGCCAAGATCGGCCAGAACAGCATCAGCAAGGCCAGGCCGGTGATGCCTGCCACCAGCGGATTGGACACAAAAACCAGCATGCTGCCGCTGGAGCCGAGCAGTGACTGGCGAAACGCGTTTTCGGCCATGTCGCCCAGCACCAGTGCCAGCACCAGCGGCGCGAGTGGGTAATCAAGCTTCTTGAACACATAACCCATTACGCCAAAGCCCAACATCAGCCAAACGTCAAACATGGCGCTGTGCACGGTGTAGGCCCCGACAGCGCAGATGACCAGAATCACCGGCGCAATGATCGAGAACGGTATGCGCAAAATGGCGGCAAACCACGGCACGGTCAACAGCACGACGATCAAGCCCACAACGTTGCCCAGGTACATGCTGGCAATGAGCCCCCAGACGAAATCTTTTTGCTCTACAAACAGCAGCGGGCCCGGTTGCAAGCCCCAGACCAGCAAGCCGCCCAGCAGCACCGCAGCCGTTGGCGAGCCTGGAATCCCCAGCGTCAGCATGGGCAGCAGGGCGGCGGTGCCTGCTGCATGGGCTGCGGTCTCGGGGGCCAGCACGCCTTCAATTTCGCCCTTGCCAAAGTTTTTACCGTTGGGCGAAAACCGCTTGGCAATGCCGTAGCCCATGAAGGAAGCCGGTGTGGCGCCGCCGGGCGTGATGCCCATCCAGCAGCCCACGGCAGCGCTGCGAATGTAAGTGAGCCAGTAGCGGGGCAGTTTTTTCCAGGTCTCCCACACCACCTTGGAGTCAATGCGCGCCGACTTGCCCTGAAACGCCAGGCCTTCCTCCATGGTGAGCAAAATCTCGCCAATGCCGAACAGGCCGATGACTGCAATCAGAAAGTCAAAACCCTTCATCAGCGGCTCAAAGCCAAACGTCAGGCGCAATTGCCCCGTCACATTGTCCATGCCGATTGCCGCCAGAGTGAAGCCCAGGAACATGGAGGCCAGTGTTTTCCAGGGCGCGCCTTTGCTCATGCCGACAAAGCTGCAAAACGTGAGCAATTGCACCGCAAAAAACTCTGGCGGCCCAAACTTCAACGCAAATTTTGCAACCAGCGGCGCGGTGAACGTAATCATGATCACCGCCACCAGCGCGCCAAAAAAAGAAGAAGTGAAGGCGGCCGTCAACGCGGCGCCAGCTTCACCGCGTTGTGCCATGGGGTAGCCGTCAAACGTGGTGGCGACAGACCAGGGCTCTCCGGGAATGTTGAACAGGATGGAGGTAATCGCCCCGCCAAACAACGCCCCCCAGTAAATGCACGACAGCATGATGATGGCTGACGTCGGGTTCATGCTGAAGGTGAGCGGCAGCAGAATGGCCACGCCGTTGGCGCCGCCCAGGCCGGGCAGCACGCCAATCAGCACACCCAGCAAAATGCCCAGAAACATGAGCCCGATGTTGACGGGGCTCAGGGCGACCGAAAACCCTTGCAGCAAAGCTTGAACTTCATCCATTGGGAAAACCCGATCAGTAGCCAAGCGCCGCTTCAAGCGGGCCTTTTAAGAGTGGTACTTTGAACCAGATCTCAAACATTAAAAACAGGGTTACTGACGTGCCAATCCCCGTGAGCAGGGATTTCAACACGCTGAATTTCCCCTGCCACCGCATGAAAACCGCGATGAAAACTGCCGATGACACATACAACCCCAAGAATTGCATGACCCCCAGGTAAACCAGACAGGGGAGGAACAGCGCCATGACCAGTTTGAATTTGTGCCGGGACACAAAAGAGTCCGATTTTTTCATGCGCAACGCGGTGAGCAAATTTGCCAGCGTGGCAAGCGTCATCAACAAGCCGATGTAGAAAGGGAAATAGCCGCTTTGGGGCCCGTCAGCGCCCCAGCCCGCACCGCTGCGCACGCTGTCCCACATCACCACGGCACCCAGCGCCAGGAAAAATGCAGCGGTGATGATTTCAAGTGTGCGCGTTGATACCGCGCTGACTTCACCGGCAACGGCAGATTCTTCTGCCGACCCCTCAAGGCCGTGATTCATGGCAATCCTTGCGAGGCAAAAGCTTACTTGGCGATGAAGCCGGCATCCTGCATCAGCAGGCGGTGGCGAACGTCTTCACCCGCCACCCAGCGCACGTAATCCGTGCCGCTCATGGATGTTTGATTGAAGGCGCCTTCTTCCATGAATTTTTTCCACTCAGGCGTGGCGCGCACCTTTTGCATCAAATCCACGTAGTACGCTGTTTGGTCAGCGGTGACACCCGGTGCCATGAAAATTCCACGCAACATCAGGTACTCCACATCGAGCCCACCCTCCTTGCAGGTGGGAATATCACCCCATGATTTGTCGGCAATCTTGTCTTTGTAAGGCATGCGTTTTGTGTCAAATACGCACAGCGGACGAAGCTTGCTGCCGCGCCATTGCGCCACCGCTTCAATCGGGTTGTTCACCGTGGAGTCGATATGCTTGCCAACCAGTTGCACCGCCACTTCGCCGCCGCCTTTGTAGGGAACATAAATGAACTTGACGCCGGTGGTTTTTTCAATCAGCGCGGTGATAATTTGATCTTCCTGCTTGGAGCCGGTGCCCCCCATTTTCAGCTTTCCGCCAGCCGCTTTGACTGCAGCGAAATACTCCTGCGGCGTTTTGTAGGGCGTGTCGGCGTTGACCCACAAAACAAACTCGTCAAGCGCCATCATGGCCACCGGTGTCATGTCTTTCCAGCTAAACGGCACACCGGTTGCCAGAGGTGTCGTAAACAGATTCGACAGTGTGATCACAATTTTGTGGGCGTCTCCCTTGCTGTTTTTGATATCCAGGAAACCTTCAGCCCCGGCACCGCCACCTTTGTTGACCACCACGAGTGACGATGGCATCAGCTTGTTTTTGGTGACAATGCCTTGAATGAACCGCGCCATCTGGTCTGCGCCGCCGCCAGTCCCAGCCGGCACAATGAACTCCACTGTTTTCGAGGGCTGCCACGCCGCCCAACCCTGGGGCGCATGGCACAGCAAAACCGTTGTGGCCAAAGCGGGCAAGAGGCGTTTTAGTTTAAACAATGACACAAGAAAGATCCTTTTAAAATAACTATCAACGACCGAAACATCGACCTTGCCGACGCTACCCTACGTTACCAGAGGGCTGGCAGCAGTCACCTTCCACCGGTCACCTGCCAGGTACCACCGGTCGGTCGGCTACCACCAGTCACCCACTGCAAGTCACCAGTTTTCAATGCAACAAAAAGTATGCGGCAATCAGGTACAAAACACAGGCGAAAACTTTCTTCAGCGGCGCAATGTCAATGCGGTGCGCGGTGCGGGCACCCCAGGGGGCCGTCAGCATGCTGGCCGTTGAAATAACGACCAGACCTGGCAGGTAAATATAGCCTGCGGCACCCGGCGGCATTTGCGGCAGGCCCCATCCCGCCCAGATGTAGCCCAGAGTTCCCGCCAGCGCAATCGGGAAACCCAGGGCTGCAGACGTGGCGACTGCATTGTGAATGCTGACGTTGCTCCAGGTCATGAACGGGACTGAGATAAACGCGCCACCCGCGCCGACCATGGCCGACAGCCCGCCAATCAGCCCGCCCACACCAAACATGCCAATTGGTTTGGGCAGGGCGCGTGTTGGCTTGGGCTTTCGATTCAAAAACATCTGGGTGGCCGAGAAGGTGACGAACACGGCGAACAGCACGCTTAACACTTTGTCCGAAATGGCCACTGCAAGTTGCGCTCCCAGCAAGGAGCCAATCAGGATGCCGGGCGCTAAGGTCAGCGCCACAGACCACAGTACCGCACCCCGCTTGTGGTGCGCACGCACTGAGGACAGAGAGGTAAAACAGATGGTGGCAAGTGAGGTTGCCACGGCCATTTTGACGACGTATTCTGGCGGGAACCCTTTGGCGGTGAGGATGATGCTTAAAAAGGGCACCATCAGCATGCCGCCGCCAATGCCCAGCAAGCCGGCCAGAAAACCGGTTGCCAGGCCGAGGATGGCCAGTTCGAGAACGAGCAGAGGTTCGAGGGTCATGGTGTCCGGGCCACGGTGTGCGGGCGTTGGGTCATGCCGTTCAGACATCGCACCAGAAAAGGTGTCTGCAAGTGCCACCGGACCGGCATCCTGAACCGGGGTTCAGGTGGGCGAGGTCAGCTTTGGCTTTGGGTTCATCTGACGCGAGATGATCACGCCAGCCACGCAATATTCCAGGCCCGGGCTCTAAGAGCATTGGTTCAAGGAAATATAAAGCCCGGTGAGCACCGCAGACACGGTGGATTGTAGGCGCTGGTGTGCGAGTTTGAATTGGCAGACCGCACTTTTACCGACTGAAAAAAAACAGCGCTTCCAGGAGGCAAACGGAAACAACAAACGAGGCACCATTGCAGGCATCCACCGAGAACTCTGTGCAGACCTCAAATCAGGCGACCATCGTCGCTGAGCGCATCGTCCAGACGCGTCAGCAAAGAGCTTAGCAGCAGGTCTTCACCGTCTTTTGTCATCGACCGGCCGTCGGTGCCGATCCGTGACGGCGCGGATGCCACGGCCAATGCCTCTGCCGCAGCAATTGTGCGGTCGCTCAAGTCGAATGCCAGATTCAGCGCAGCCAACACTGCAATGCGCTCACGTGCGCGCACCTTGCCAGCATCGCGTATCCTGCACATGGCTGTGTCCACCCGCTCCACGGCATCCAGCAGGCGGGAATCGCCACCTTCGGGGCAGCCCAGCAAGTAAGTTTGCCCCATGATTTGTACTTCAAGTTGTTTCATGCACCTGTCTTGAGCGAACCCGCTGCCTTGTTGGAGCCATTGCCATTGCCATTGCCATTGCCATTGCCATTCCCATTTCCATTACCGTTGCCACTTCCATTGCCATGCCCGGACCCATTTCCGTTGGCTTGTGGCAGACGCTCAAGCAATGCATCCACCCGCGCCCGGGCAGCGCCCAAACGTGATTTGAGGGAATCGCGCTCCTGGGTCAGGCTGTCCACCTGGTCTCCGAGCAGGACGTTGGTGCGTTTCAATTCCCCGTAGCGCACCAGCAGGCGCTCAATGCGTTCGGAAAGCTGATCGATTTGGGGCGGGTTCGGCATAGACCCAGCATTGTAGGGTTGACGGCGGGATTCCAGCCTAAAATACCGGTGTTGGTGCTCGTGGTGTGGTTCACATGCCGCAGTTCAACGGGAAGCAGGAGGGCGTCGCTGACATCAGCACACCCCAGCCTGCGCTGCCCCCGCAACGGTCAAACGGACGGGTTTGTGTTTTGCAACACACGCCCAGCTTCCATCAGTCAGCCACTGGGCGTTTTGAACACGCGCCTGGGAAGGCGATGGA
>JANMVO010000134.1:0-2894 GCA_031392805.1 Rhodoferax sp.
GCCAGGCCGCCAAACGCGCCCAGCATCATCAGCTCGCCCTGGGCAAAGCTCACGGTCTCGGTCGCCTTGTAAATCAGCACAAAGCCCAAGGCGATCAATCCGTAGATGCACCCCTGCGCAATGCCGCTGATCAGCAGTTGAAGAACCTGCACACCATATCCTCAATTTTTCTTTATTTGGATGCCTGTTTATAGCGGCAAGAAGCGGATTTGTTGATAGGGTTGTTCCCAGTGCTGCGGTGCGGGCGACCCGGTCTAATCAGGGCCATGACAAATTCAGTTGAAATAACCCGACATGGCGAGGTCACCCTGGTGACGCTGAACCGCCCCGACGTGCGCAACGCCGTGGACTCGGATGCTGCGCGTCAACTCCACGCGGCTTTTCTTGCGTTTGATGCCGACGACAGCGCACGGGTGGCGGTGTTCCATGGTGCCAACGGGCACTTCTGCGCGGGGTGGGATTTGCAGGCCGGCGCAAAAATGCTGTTGCAGTCGCATGACGAAGGGCAGAGTGGGGCCGGGCAAAGCGTGTTGACAAACCTCCCTTTCACACCGCAAGACACAACCGCCTTGGGGCCGATGGGTCCGTCGCGCCTGCTGCTGTCCAAACCCGTGATTGCCGCCGTCAGCGGCGCGGCGGTAGCCGGCGGCATGGAGCTGGCGCTGTGGTGCGACATGAGCGTGATGGAACAGGACGCCTACTTCGGCGTCTACTGCCGCCGCTTCGGCGTGCCACTGATTGATGGCGGCACCGTGCGCCTGCCCAGACTCATCGGCATGGGCCACGCCATGGACTTGATCCTGACCGGGCGCAAGGTGGAAGCCGCTGAGGCCCTGCAGATGGGCCTGTGCAACCGCGTGGTTCCCACCGGCCAGGCGCTGGCAGCCGCACTTGAATTGGCACAGCAGCTCTGCCGCTTCCCGCAAAAAACCATGCTGACCGACCGCCTGAGCGCCTATACCCAGTGGGACATGGATTTACCCCACGCGCTGCACCAGGAATGGGAGCGCGGCAAGCTGTGCATTGGCGAGGGCTTGCAAGGGGCTGCGCGTTTTGCGGCAGGCACGGGGCGGCACGGCAAGTTTTAGGGGGTTGGCGGGGCTATAGAGCTTGTTTTAACTCTTTTAGTGGTCAGATAGGGCTATAGCCCTCGTCCAGTCTGCATAAGTAGCTATATAAAGCATAGTATTTTTGTTTTTTCTCATGACTTGGGGATGGCAGGCGAAATGACCGCCAACAGGCGCGCTGCCTGTCTTCTTCGTGGGATCAGGCCAACGCGGCGTTTAGCTGCGTTGACGCGCCGCTTCCTCGCACGATCAGGCCGACGCGGCACTCAGCTACGCGGCTGTCCCCCACAGCGGCCTATGGCCGGCTGTTCCTCCTTGATGCCGCTGCGCTGAGTGCCCCGCGCCGACCTGATCCTTCGAGCTGCATTTATTTCAGCCGCAGCCTTCTATCGCTAGCTGCTCCCAACCTTCGCATTGTGCAAGGCTTGCTATCCTCGTCAGCATGAAAGTGTCTGAACTCGCAGCGCGCACCAAAGTGTCGGCCCACCGGCTGCGCCGCTATGAAGTGATGGGGCTGATCATTGCGCAGCGCAACGCCAGTGGTTACCGCGAATTTACCGATCACACTGTGCGCGAGGTGATCTTTATCTCCATGAGCCGCGAACTTGGGTTCTCCTTGAAGTACCTGAACGAGTACCTGCCCCTGTACCGCGCGGGCACGCTCACTTTCGACCAGATAGTGGACAACATGCGTGGCCGCATTGCCGAAGTGGATGTGCAAATTGCCACGCACCAGGCGTTGCGCAAAAAACTGGTGTCACACATTGCCTGGCTGAAAAAGCGCAAGCGCGAATTTGCCAAGCGCGCCCTGGACAAGTCGTCGCCTGCCTGGTCTAAAAATAAAGGATTAAAACCATGAATTCACCCACCCCCCTGTTTGAGGCAACCCGCGCCGCCGTGATGGCCATGCCGATGGCGCAGACGCTCAAGATCGAGTTTCGCCGAATCGAGCCCGGTTTTGTTGAACTTGAAATTCCGGTGCAAGAAGCATTTTGCTTTCGTCCCGGTCAACTGCAGGCCACGCCAGTGTTCGCTGCCGCTGACTTCGCGGCGGTGGTTGCCGCGCGCACCCTGTTGCCACCGGGCTTCATCAACGCCACCATCGACGCAACGCTAAAAATCGTCGCACCCGCAGGCGGCAGCCACCTGATAGCGCGTGGCCGGGTGGTCAGCGCTTCGCGCCTGCTCACGGTGTGCGCTGCCGATGTTTTTGCTGTGGACAACGGCATTGAGACCCTGTGCGCCACGCTGCTGGGCACCGCCCGCAACATCGACATGAGGCCCAAACCATGATGCCGACCGGTTACCAGCCGCACACCCGCCGCAGCCCGTTGACGGACCCGTGGGGGTTCTGTCGCATTAAGCAATTCCCAGCAGATATCGTTCAATTAAATCAACGCGATTTTTTTGATAAAAATGGCTTAATGCGACAGAGCCGCCCTGAACCTGTGACCCAGCTACGGTTTTTTGTAGGGCACAACCAGTTGACCTTTACCAAGCATAGGAAAATGCTTGCCATTGAGAGACAGCAGCACACGCCCGGAGTCGAGCGCGGCGGCAGCTATCAACGCGTCATTCAAACCCACGCCGTGCGACTTGCCCCAGTCGCGGCGCAAGAGGCCTCCCTGAGCCGCTATTTCTGCGTTGACTTCAATCAGCTTGAAGCTGCTGAGCAGGGTGTTGAGCGCATCGCGCTCGGCACCTTCGCGCACACCCGCATGCAATTCGGCCACTGACATGGCGCAAATGGCGCAGTCGTCAGGCAGTTTTTCAAACAAGGCCGCAGCCTGGGGATGCTTGCGCAAATAGTCAATCAATACGTCGGTG
>JANMVO010000141.1:0-9400 GCA_031392805.1 Rhodoferax sp.
GGCAAGTTTGACCCCAAGCTTGTGCTGCGCAAAATGCCCGAGGCGACGGTGTTCATGGGCGTGCCCACGCTGTACACGCGGCTGCTGGCCGAGCCGGGGCTGAACGCCGACGCGGTGCGCAACATGCGTCTTTTCGTGGCCGGGTCAGCCCCGCTGTTGATTGAGACCTTCACCGAATGGCAAGAGCGCACCGGCCACACGATTCTGGAGCGCTACGGCATGAGCGAGACGGCGATGCTTACGTCTAACCCCTATGCTGCGGACGCGCGGTACCCTGATCCGCCGGACCCTGATGCGCGTGGTGCATCGCGCGCCAATCCGCCAGTGAGCCACCAGTCCGGGCGGCGCGGCGGCACGGTCGGTTTTCCGCTGCCTGGTGTCAGTCTGCGTGTGCAGGACGACAATGGAAAGTCTTTGCCGGTGGGCGAGATTGGTGGCATCCAGGTCAAGGGCCCCAATGTGTTCAAGGCTTACTGGCGCATGCCGGAAAAGACCGCCGAAGAATTCACGGCAGACGGCTATTTCAAGACCGGCGACGTGGGGAAAATTGACGAGCGCGGCTACGTGACGATTGTGGGGCGCAGCAAAGACCTGATCATCAGCGGTGGCTACGACGTGTACCCGGCCGAGATCGAGGGCTACATCAACGAGTTGCCGGGCGTGGCCGAGAGCGCGCTGGTGGGCGTGCCGCATCCCGACTTTGGCGAGGTGGGTGTGGCGGTGGTGGTTGCCCGGCCTGGCGCGATTTTAGCGGCAGAGCAGATCATCGCCAGCCTGAAGGCAAAGTTAGCCAACTTCAAGATCCCCAAGCGCTGCGTTGTCGTGGCTGAACTGCCGCGCAACACCATGGGAAAAGTGCAGAAAAATGTCTTGCGGGCGCAGTACAGCCAGGCCGGATGACGGCGACAGGCCAAATGAAAATGCTTCTAAATAAGAAGCACTATATGCATAGTAAACAAGGACTACAGCCAAGTTTACCTTAGAACCAGCACCGGAATATGCGAATGTGTGAGCACATGCTGGGTTTCACTGCCAAGCAGCAGGCGCTTGATGCCTTTGCGCCCATGGGATGCCATCACAATCAAATCGCAATTGTGCTTTTTTGCCGCCGCCACAATGGCTTCAGCCACCAAATCTGATTTGGCGGTGACCGCCTTGGCGACAACACCTTTGGCCAGCGCCGCCTTCTGAACCGCATTGACGATGGCCTGACCGTGTTCCGCCCATTGCGTCTCAACCCGGGCGACTTCACCGGCTTGCAGGGCGATGCCGCCTTCAAAATAGCTCATGGGGTAACGCGGAACCACTTTTAGCGCCACCAGTTCAGCATTACAAAGTTGGGCCAGTGAGATGGCGTTGCTGACGGCTTTTTTCGACAGGGTCGATCCATCGGTAGCGACAAGAATGCGTTGGTACATGGCTGAATCTTTCTAGAGTTGGTGCCTGGAAACCAGGCTTTTGTATCTTACGCCCGTGGCAATGACGGGCAGAACCGGCGATTCAGATGCGCTGCGGGGTCGCCCTGCACCTGGCCTACCCGGCGCACCGAAAATCACTCTCACAGACAGGACTTTTTAGTGGTGAGCCTGTTAGTGGTGAGCCTGTCAATCAGCGTGTCAAGGTGAGGGTTTTCACGCTGATCGAAGGCTGACCGAAGGTGCGATACTGGCCTTTATGCGGTTGAAATGCCTATCCGTGCATATGTGACGAATGTGGTTTGGCTATTGGACAACAGGCCGCCGCTCTGCGAAATTCTCTGCACCATTTTCCTCGCGCTTCTTCGGATGCCGCTGCCTCGCTATCAGGAGTAGCCATGAGTCTGATATCCACCGTCTGCCGGGCCCTCGTGCTTGGAATGGCCGCTGTCCTTGCCACCCCGGTGGCGGCGCAGATCCGCTTCCCGGACAAGCCGGTGCGCATCGTCGTGCCTTATCCAGCCGGCATATCGCCCGACGTGGTGGCGCGCCTTCTGGGCGACAAGCTGTCGCAACAGTGGGGCCAGCCAGTGCTGATCGACAATCGTCCCGGCGCCTCCGGGATGATCGGCGCCGAAGCCGTGGTCAAGAGCAAGCCGGACGGCTACACGGTACTGCTGGCAGTCTCGGCCATCATGTCGATGAATCCGCACTTGTACCCGAAGCAGCCTTATGACGTGGCCAAGGACCTCAAGCCCGTGGTGCAGGTGCTCAGCGTTCCGTTCGTGCTGACTGCAGCAAGGGACTCGCCGTTCAACAACCTCAAAGAGCTGGTCGAGGAGGCCAGGAAGAATCCCGGCAAAATCAACTACGCGAGCCTCGGCGCCGGCTCGCAATCCCACGTGGCGATGGAATGGTTCAGCAGCCGCAACCAGATCCGGATAAACCACATCCCCTACAAGGGCTCGCCACTGAACGAGATGATGAGCGGGGCGGTGGCGCTCTATCTAGACCCCGTGGTCACAGCGATGCCGCTGGTGGCGGGCCAGAAGGTGAAGGCGCTGGCAGTCACCAGCCGCACCCGCAACACCACCCTGCCGAACGTGCCAACCTTCGCCGAATTGGGCTTTCCCGGTTACGAGACCAATTCATTCCAGGGCATTTTCGTGCCGGCAGAGACCCCGGCCGACGTGGTGGCCAAGCTAAACGCCGATTTCGCGTTGGTCATCCGCTCGCCCGAGATCCAGAAGAAGCTAATCGATCTAGGCTACCTCCCTGTCGGTGGGACCGCCGAGGAGTTCGCCCGCGTGGTCCGCGAGGACTACGACCTATGGGGCCGGGTCATCCGCGAGAACAACATCCGCGTGGACTGAGCGCCTGTGCAGTCCCACCCCAGCGAAAGGCGCATGAGTTTGGAAATCATCGAGTCGATCGACCAGAACGGCTATCCGCTGGCCTTCGCCACCAGCCGCGCACCCACCGGATCCCCAGTGCCCGGCGAAGCGCGAGTCGGCCTGTTCCGGGTGGAAGCACGCCAGTTGGCCGGCCACCAGAAAGAGGCCATCGTCTCCGGCGCAGGGTTTCGGGCATGGCGCCTGGTGTCTGATGAAGGCAGCACGCTGAAAGGAACCGACCTGGCTCCTTTTCCACTGGGCTTCTTCAATGCGGGCATTCAGGCCGACCTGGGCGGCCGGCTGCGCGGGCTCGCGGTCAAGCGCGGCATTGCGCTGGACTCGGTGGACATCCAGCTGGTCAACGGCTACGGTTTCACCGGCTCCTTCATGCTGGGCACCGGGCAAGGCCATGCCGTCGCGCCGGCGCTCGACATCACCCTGGGCAGCCCGACCGGCGCCACCCAACTTCGCTCGCTGGTCGATGCGGCACTGCAGGCCTCGCCCGCAATTGCCCTCCTGCGCACGCCGCTTGCCAAGAACCCGTTCGCCCTGTATATCAACGGGCGTCGTCGCCACGTGGCCGGGGTGCCCGAATGCGGCGGCGCAGACGCGGTGGATCCTTATCGGGTCTATCGCGACGTGCCGCGGCCCTTGCCGGGCACGGTACCTGACCTGATCGTCAAGGTAGATCCGGCGGCGAGGCGACCCACCCCCGCGGCGTCGTTGCAGCCGAAAGCTGAAGTCTCCTGGAATGTCTTCGGGGTCGGGACGCTCGCCGCAGATGGCATGTATGAAACCGAGACGTGGCTCGGACTGCCAAACTCAAGCCATTTCCGGTTGCGCACCGATGAGGCACGAGCTGATCGCGCGCCTTGCGGACTGGCGCTGGTGTCGGCGGCGATTTCGTTCTGCTACATGACCCAACTGTCCCGCTACATCGAGGGTATGAAGATGAAGATCGGCCAGGTGCGGCTGGTCCAGTTCAATACCTACTCGGCGGGTGAGCAGGCCAGCGCCGGTCCGATCGAGACACATCTTTACCTGAACGGTGAGGCGGCGGAAGAAACCCATCTGCACCTGCTCACGATTGCCGCCCACACCTGCTACCTGCACGCGGCGGCGCGGGCCTCTCTGCAGCCGAGCGTGCGACTGCACCACAAGGCAGATGGCAGTCAGGCGGGCATTCATCAAGACCGTGCAGGAACCTGAGTGAAATGCGCCTGGCGCTTCTCCAGAAACGCGTTGAAGCCCTCCTGCGCATCGGGCGTGACGGTGGCGTCTGCCATGACGCCGGCGGCAAACTCGTAGGCCTGGTCTTGCGGCATGCCTATCTGCTGGTAGAACGCGCGCTTGCCCATGGCTTTGGACAGGGCGCCGCCGCGCGATGCACGCTGGATCAAATCAAGCGTTGCAGCATCCAGTTGGTCGGCCGGCACACAGCGGTTGATCAGGCCCCATTGCGCTGCGGTGGCGGCATCGATCGGGTCGCCTGTCATGGCCATCTCCAGCGCGCGCTTGGGGCCCAAGTTGCGCGCCACCGCAACCAGCGGCGTGTGGCAAAACTGCCCGGCCTTGCCACCAGGAATGGCAAACGACGCCGTGTCTGCCGCTACCGCCAAGTCGCAACTGGCCACCAACTGGCAGCCGCCCGCCGTGGCCAACGCATGCACGCGTGCCACGACTGGCTGCGGCATGGCCTGCAAGGCATCCATCATGCGGATGCACACGTCGAACAGTTCACGGGCCTGGCCCAAGGTGACGCCGGTCATGTCGCCAAAACTGTGACCGGCACTGAACACCGGGCCATTGGCCGCGATGATCACCCCGCGCGCGGCCGTGTTGCCCACCGCGTGAAACGCCCGCGTCAACTCCAGCAGCATGGGCATGGCCAAGGCGTTGCGCTTGTCAGGGCGGTTCAGCGTGATGGTGGTGATGCTGCCGTCAGTGGACAGCAGCAGGTGGTCGTAACTCATGGGATGGCATCTTTCCGATTACTATGTAGTTAATAGCAAACTATTCATATAATACAAGGGCTACAGCCCGATTTAATGGGTATTTTGCTTATTTTTTGGCGGTGCAGGGCAGGCATTAAACTGGAAGTCAATTATCAACCATCGGGTCAGTTTGGCGATCTGTTGGCCATGGCTTCTCCCAGCCGGATGGCCCCGCCCGCCAACCATGACGGATTAAACCGCAGCGGACCCTTGGGCAACAGCATCACCACGGTAGAACCCAGCAGGAAGCGCCCCATCTCGCCGCCTTGTTTGAAAAGAATTTGCTGACCGTCATAACGCCAATCCCGCACCACGCCACCGCGCGGCGGGTTGACGACGCCGTGCCACACGGTGGCCATGCTGCCCACAATGGCGGCCCCTACCAGAGTCAGCACAAAAGGGCCATGGGAAGATTCAAACACGCACACCACGCGCTCATTGCGGGCAAACAGGCCCGGAACACCCCGCGCCGTACTCGGGTTGACCGAGAACAAATCGCCAGGCACATAAGTCATGCGGGTCAAGCGACCGTCACACGGCATGTGGATGCGGTGGTAGTCCCTGGGGCTTAAATACAGCGTGGCAAAGTAACCATCCTGAAACTGCGCGGCCAGCGCGGCATTGCCCCCGAGCAGCGCCGTGGTCGAATAGTGGTGCCCCTTGGCCTGGAAAATCTGGTCGTGCCCAATCGCACCGAACTGGCTGATGGCACCGTCTACCGGGCAGATCAGGTCGGCCTGTGCCAGCGGGCGGGCACCCGGTTTCAAGGCACGGGTGAAGAAGTCGTTGAAGCTGGCGTAACTGGCGATGTCGGGGTTGGCGGCCTCAGCCATGTTCACGCCGTATTTGCCGACAAACCAGCGGATGATGCGGGTGGTGAGGCCACCCCATGTTGCTGACGCAATGACCCCTCCAAAAGCGGTAATTGCCTGTTTGGGCAGCAGGTATTGCAACACGACTTTGGACGACTCTGACAAGGTGGCACCTCTTATGGCAAATGCGGTGAGGAAGTCTGTGACAAATGCTGTTGCAATCGCAGTGGCAAATACTATGACAAACGCTATGACAAACGGAGTGGCATTGTACTGGCGTAAAGTAGCACCATCAGGTTTATCAGGCAGCACCCCATGAATGCACCCATTTCGTCAGCGCAACAGCAATCGCTTCAAAAAACAGAGCTACTCAGCCAATTAATACGGGGGCTGGAGCCAAATTTACCCAAACATGCCATGCTGTGGCAGGCGGAAGACACCACGCCCTATGAATGCGATGGCCTGACCGCTTACCGCGCGCGCCCTTTGATGGTGGCGCTGCCGGAAACTTACGCCCAAGTGCAGGCGGTGCTCAAAACCTGCCATGCATTGGATGTGCCGGTGGTGGCCCGCGGGGCGGGCACTGGCCTGTCGGGCGGGGCCATGCCGCATAAATTGGGCGTGACGCTGAGCCTGGCCAAGTTCAACAAAATCCTAAAGATTGACCCGCTCAGCCGCACCGCCGTGGTGCAGGGCGGCGTGCGCAACCTGGCGATCAGCGAAGCGGCGGCCCCGCATGGCCTGTACTACGCGCCCGACCCGTCCAGCCAGATTGCCTGCACCATCGGCGGCAACGTGGCCGAAAACTCAGGGGGCGTGCATTGCCTCAAATACGGCCTGACGGTGCACAACGTGCTCAAGGTCAAGGGCTTCACGATGGCCGGCGAGGCGGTGGAGTTCGGCAGCGACGCGCTGGACGCACCAGGCTACGATCTTCTTGCCGTCGTGATCGGCAGCGAGGGCATGCTGGCGGTGACCACCGAAGTCACCGTCAAGCTGATCCCCAAGCCGCAGCTGGCGCGCTGCATCATGGCCAGCTTCGATGACATCCGCAAGGCTGGGAATGCAGTGGCGGCGGTGATTGCAGCCGGTATCATCCCGGCCGGCCTGGAGATGATGGACAAGCCCATGACGGCAGCGGTGGAAGACTTTGTGCACGCGGGTTACGACCTGAGCGCCGCCGCCATTTTGCTGTGCGAAAGCGATGGCACGGTTGAAGAGGTTGCGGAAGAAATTGGCCGCATGAGCGAGGTGCTGCAGCGCTGCGGTGCCACGGCAATAGCGGTCAGCCAGAGTGAAGCCGAACGCCTTAAATTCTGGAGCGGCCGCAAAAACGCCTTCCCGGCCAGTGGCCGCATCAGCCCCGACTACATGTGCATGGACTCCACCATTCCACGCAAACGCGTCGCCGATATTTTGCTGGCGATTGGCGAGATGGAAAAAAAATACAAGCTGCGCTGCGCCAACGTGTTTCACGCCGGTGACGGCAACCTGCATCCCCTGATCCTGTTTGATGCGAATGACCCCGACCAGTTGCACCGCTGCGAGCTGTTTGGTGCCGAGATATTGGAGACCAGCGTCGCCATGGGTGGCACCGTCACCGGTGAGCATGGCGTGGGCGTGGAAAAACTCAACAGCATGTGTGTGCAGTTCAGCGCCGCCGAGAACGAGCAGATGTTCGGCGTCAAGCGCGCGTTTGACCCCAAGGGGCTACTCAACCCCGGCAAGGTCATCCCGACGCTGCAACGCTGCGCCGAGTACGGCAAGATGCTGGTGCGGGGCGGGCAGATCAGCCACCCCGAGCTACCCCGGTTCTGATTGATTCCGTTTCCATATCAATCGGATAGGTCGTTGCACCTCCTAGCCGTGCTGAAGCACTGTCTTCGTCGGTGCGCCTACGCTCCGATTGAACTGGAAACGGAATGAGATGTCAGGCAGGCGGAAATAGCCAATATGCCGTTTTTGGGTGCGCCCGTTCTGGCAACGTTCTGGCAACCTTCTGTCACTTAGCCGCCTTTTTTAGGCCGCTTGCCCGGGTTTTTCTTGTTATTGGTGGCGGCGCCACGCTCCAGGCTGCGCAGTTGCCCCTTGGGGGCTGTGAAGGTCACGCCGTTGGGAGCAACAGGTCGGGGGGTGGCCTTGCGTTCGGCTTCGGTGCGGGGGGCTTTTGCCATGTGATAACTCCGGTTGATTGTGGGAAACCTGCAATTATCGCCCGAACTGAATTTGATTTAGAAATGCAGGCGACAAAAGCAGGCAACAAAAGCAGGCAACAAAAGCAGGTGGCCCACGCTGGCACCAAAGGCAATCACATCGTCGTGCGCAATGGCAGGTTGAGCAGCAAGTTTTGCGGCTTGAGTTTGACTACTTTGTCGGCGTTCATGCACAAGGCCAGATAGACCGGTTTGCCCGCCACGTCAGCGCGCATCTCCAGCGGATTGGCAAACTCCAGCTGAAACAGGCTGACGATTCGCTGCATGCGCGCTGACTCTACCGGGCGGCCTTCGTACAGATCGTTGAGCAATGCGGTGGATTCAACATCCAGCCCGACATGCCAGCGCCAATTGGGGTCTTCAATTTGCTGCTTTGGCTTGATGGTGACCTGCACCCCCAGAAAATGCACGATCCATTTCTCAAGCACCCGCGCCAGCGCCTTCAGGCCAGAGCGGGCGCGAGTCAGGGTGAAGGTCAGGCCGTGGCTTAGATCGTTGGTGACTTCATGCGTCAGGTCGAGCAGAAAATTGTGGCGCTCACCTGAATCCCAATAGGCTGGCGCATTGGCATCCGTCAAAACTGCCAGATGGATGGCGCGCATGGGCGCATTGTTTTGCGCCAGCAGACGGCCCATCTCGCCCAGTCCACCGGTCTCGTTCAGCAAGTCGAGCACGTTTTGGTCACCGCTGAGAATTTGCCCATCCTGGTCGTGGATACGCTGCGGGCGAAACAGCATTTCGCCAGCGCGTACCTCATAGGCGTCGGTTGCGCCGTCAAGCACATTGCGCAAGCAGGCCTGGGCCACCAGTTCAATGAACAGTGGCGGCACGTTGATGTTGCCGGCCCGAAGGGTTTGCAGGTAGTAGGCTTCAAGCGTTCCGTTGGCCAGCAAAGCATCGCGAAAGTTCAGGAAGAACCCGTAATTGGCGCGCACATCGGCGTCGGCCATTTCGCGCAGCCCGGCGCTGGTGACCTCGTGCCGGGGGCTTGCCATCAGTGCCTCATGCAAAGCAATTTCAGCCGCGCAGGACTCCGGCACCAGTGCCAACTCGGGGCGTGCCAGAAACAGCCGCAAATAGTCGTCGCCAGGCAGCAGCCAGCCGCGCGCATTGCGCCCCAGTTGCGGGAAACCACTGGAAGGCCAAAAGTCCGGCTTGCTGCCAGAATTCGACCCCGAGCTTTCAACAGACATCACAGTTTTCGGCGGTATTGCGCTTTGCGGGCGGCACGCAGCGCCCGTGCAAGTGGCGGGTGACGCTCGAGATTAGGCTTCAGGCGATCATGGTTTTGCACCCGGTTGACGTTGTTGTCATTGGGCCGTGCGGCTGCCGCGCCGCCGCCCGTAGGGTCGGCCCCGGTTTGTGTTACGTCCTGGCGCCGGACGGCGTTCTCAAAATCAGCCATGCGGGTAGAGCGGGCAAAGTGGGTAAATCTGGTGCAGCGGGTCAAATTGACTTTCGGCCAGACCATGCCATGTGAGCCTGTGATACCCGCTGCCGCTTTGGTGACGAACGGCCCCGGGTTTTCACGCTAAGCTTCCCTATGAATGCGTTCGAACCAAACATTTTACT
>JANMVO010000167.1:0-3316 GCA_031392805.1 Rhodoferax sp.
CGGCTGGGACGCAACAATGCCCAAAAGCTCGGTGCGCATCAACTCGGAGTCTTCAACGATAACGAGGTTCATGAGATTTTCCGCGTGTGTTGGTCCTTGTTGCGGAGTGTGCGCCCGAGGCGTCAGCGCGTCCAGTGGGCAAGCGACCATTTACACTTGGCAGACTGCTGTCGGACTTAGGGCATGCCGACTGCAAATCGACCAAGGCGGCCCATTTTCCACCATCTTTTTAGTTATGACATAACTTGAGTAAAAGTTAGCCTTCACCGAAACTTCGTTTTGACCCATGGCGGGGCTATGGGGCTTATTGGCTATTTTCGCCTCCCAAAGTCCGGCAGGTTGCAAGACAGCCGTGGATCGCTGCGCAGGAATTGTCTTACGCGCGTCCGCGCATAATGCGGGCTTTATTTCTGCAAGGATGCTGCCATGCCCCGCCCCGTACTGGATGAGTCCCACATTCACCCCGCCATTCGCGACAGAATCAGCGCGCACCAGCAAGCCATTTTGAAAGAGGTTTTCGCCGCAGTGGCGGCCAACGCCGTGGTGGTGGTGGGCATGGGCATGAACCCGTTTCCCAAAAAAGCCTGCAAGCTGCTGGACGTTGCGGGTGTCGCCTACAAGTATCTGGAATACGGCAACTATTTCAGCACCTGGCGCGCGCGCAATGCACTCAAAATGTGGACCGGCTGGCCCACCCTGCCCATGGTGTTTGTGAAAGGCATGCTGGTGGGAGGTTTCTCCGATCTGGAGAAGCTGAGCGTCAGCGGCGGGCTTAAGAAAATGCTGGCTTAGGCCTTGGCCTGTCCGTGCGCGCTTGAGCCAGCGCGTGAGCCTTGGGGGCGGGACCCCTGCTTACCCAATCAACTGAATCATTGCAAGAAAGTACCCATGAAAACACCCCTCAACGCCTTCAAGCAAGCGCTGGCCAACAAGCAGGCCCAAATCGGACTCTGGCTCGGCTTGGCGGATTCCTACACCGCCGAGATTTGTGCCGGGGCCGGTTTCGACTGGCTGCTGCTCGATGGCGAACACGCGCCCAATGATTTGCGCAGCCTGCTACAGCAATTGCAGGCCATTGCCGCTTATCCCGCGTCGCACCCGATTGCCCGTGTGCCCATGGGTCACGGCAAAGTGGGCGAGATGCTGATCAAGCAATACCTTGATCTGGGCGTGACGACCCTGCTGGTGCCCATGGTGGACACGCCCGAGCAGGCGGCAGCGCTGGTGCGCGCCACGCGCTACCCGCAGAATGACGGCCAGGCTGGCCAAGGTGGAATCAGGGGCATGGGCGGCGCTCGCGCCTCCCGTTTTGGCCGCTTCCCCGCCTACGCGCTGGAGGCCAATGCGCAAATCTGCCTTCTGGTGCAGGCCGAGACCCAAACCGCCCTGGACAACCTGGACGCAATTGCAGGGGTGGACGGCATTGATGGCGTGTTCATCGGCCCGGCGGACCTGTCAGCCTCAATGGGGCATGTCAACAACCCGACGCACCCGCAGGTGCAAACCGCCATCGCCGACGCGATTGCCCGCATCATCAAGGCTGGCAAGGCGGCGGGCATTCTCACGCCCGATGAGGCGCTGGCGCGCCACTACCTGGAGCTCGGCGCGACTTTCGTCGCCGTCGGCCTGGATACCAATTTGCTGGTTCGCCATACCAGCGCGCTGGCGGCCAGGTTTAAATCGACTGCGACCGCTGAGCCTGCCAGCAAAACCTGCTGAGTGGCGAGATGCTTGACCGGCCACTGCGCACAGTGCCAATTGACGTGACACCATTCATCAGGCAAGCGCCCCGGAGCCAACAGGTCTTACACATTAAACCACCCCACGGGAGATTTTCCATGCGCATTTCACGTCGCCATATCATTCAATCCGCCGGCGCCTCCGCACTGCTCGCAGGTGTTGGCCAGGCCGCCTGGGCGCAGACCTTGGAGACTGCAAAAATCGTCACCGGCTTTGCGGCGGGCGGCACCTCAGACACCCTGTGCCGGCGCGTTGCCATGAAGCTCAGCCCCGACTACGCCAAGACCGCTGTGGTCGAAAACAAAACCGGTGCCGGTGGCCAGATTGCGGTGCAGTTCGTCAAAGGCGCGCCCGCCGACGGCATGACCATTCTGCAAACGCCCACCTCCATCCTGACGATTTACCCACATATTTACAAGAAATTACCGTACGACCCGGTGGCCGATCTCACGCCGGTGTCGCTGGGCTGCATCTTAGACTTCGGCTTTGCCGTCGGCCCGGCCGTGCCCTTGAGCGTGAAAACGGTGCCCGAGTTTTTGGCCTGGGCCAAGGCCAACCCGGCTGGCGCCAATTTCGGCTCGCCGGCTGCCGGCTCCACGCCCCACTTCATCGGCGCGCTGCTGGGCAAGAGTGCCGACGTGGACTTGAAGCATGCGGCTTACCGCGGCACACAACCGGCCATGCTGGACTTGCTGGGCGGCAATATTTCTGCCGTGTCGGGTCCGATTGGCGACATCATGCAGCACCTGCCCACCGGCAGGGTGCGCATTCTGGGGGTCTCCAGCGCCAAGCGCAGCCGCTTCGCGCCAGACGTGCCGACCTACCAGGAGCAGGGCATCAAGGACATGACGCACAGCGAGTGGTTCGCCTTCTTTCTGCCCGCCAAGGCGTCGCCCGAAGTGGTTGGCCGCCTGAACGCCGCCATGAAGTTTGCACTGGCGCAGAAGGACGTGATCGATGGTCTGGCCGGTTTTGGCCTGGAAGCCATGTCGTCCACCCCGGCTGAACTGGCCGACCTGCTGAAGAAGGACACCGCCAAGTGGGCCCCCATTGTCAAGGCCGTCGGGTTCAGCGCAGACGCCTGAAGTACCCCGCACTTTTCGCCGCGTGCCATGCGCTGCCCGCCGGGAATTTGCCTCCCCGCTCAGGTGCCAATGCAGGAGTAAAAGATCATGAATGCTGTTCTGAAATCATCCGTATCCGCCGCCATGCACCCGGACGAATGGCAAGCGCGAGTGCAGCTTGCAGCCTGCTACCGCATCTTTGCGATGCTGGGCTGTTCACTGCGTTGACCCGCCAGGTGGAGCGCATTGTCAAAAGCTACCAGCAATAGCGTTTACTATTAATAGAATAGCTATTCACGTATATGCAACAAGGGCTGGAGGCCTATTTGACAGATAAATACTTTAAAAATGCCTGCATTTACGGTGCCGGTGCCATTGGCGGCTGGATCGGTGCCGGGCTGGCGGCATCGGGCTGCAATGTGAGTGTGGTGGCACGCGGTGCAACCCTTGCGGCATTGCAAACGCATGGGCTGCGCCTGCAACGGGGCCAGACCATAACGTCCCATGCGGTC
>JANMVO010000177.1:0-3662 GCA_031392805.1 Rhodoferax sp.
CGAAAAGGTCGCCATCAAGGTGTTTGCCGACAACCTGCGCGACCTGCTGCTGGCCGCGCCAGCGGGCCCCCGCGTGACGATGGGGCTGGACCCTGGCATCCGCACTGGCGTCAAGGTGGCTGTAGTTGACGCCACTGGCAAGCTGGTGGATACCGCCACCGTGTTCCCGCATGAGCCCAAGCGCGACTGGGAAGGCTCACTGCACGTGCTGGGCACGCTGTGTGGGAAGCATGGCGTGAACTTGATCGCCATTGGCAACGGCACGGCTAGCCGGGAGACGGACAAGCTGGCGGCGGATTTGATCAAGTTACTGGGCAAAACAAGCGGCGCCTCGCACAGCGTGCAAGGCAACGGCACCCCACACGGCGCAGGGGCCTCGGTCCGCGTTATAGAAAAAGTCGTCGTCAGCGAAGCCGGCGCCTCGGTTTATAGCGCCAGCGAATTCGCCTCGCAGGAAATGCCCGATGTGGACGTGACCCTGCGCGGCGCCGCCAGCATCGCCCGGCGCCTGCAAGACCCGCTCGCCGAGCTGGTGAAGATCGACCCCAAGTCGATTGGCGTCGGCCAGTACCAGCACGACGTGAACCAGAGCGAGCTGGCACGCAGTCTGGAGACCGTGGTGGAGGACTGCGTGAACTCGGTTGGGGTGGACCTCAACACCGCCAGTGTGCCGTTGCTCAGCCGGGTGTCGGGCCTCTCAGGCAGCGTGGCCAAAGCCGTGGTGCGCTGGCGTGAAGCCAATGGCGCGTTCAACAACCGCCAGCAACTGATGCAGGTCACCGGCCTGGGCGCAAAAACCTTTGAGCAGAGCGCCGGGTTCTTGCGCATTCGCGGCGGCGACAACCCGCTGGACATGACCGGCGTGCACCCCGAGACCTACGCCGTGGTGGAAAAAATCATGGCCCATACCGGGCAACCGGTGGCCGCATTGATGGGCCGCGCTGACATGCTCAAGGCGCTGCGCCCGGAACTCTTCGCCAATGAAACGTTTGGCGTGATTACCGTCAAGGACATTTTGGGCGAGCTGGAGAAACCCGGCCGTGACCCACGCCCCGGCTTCAAGGTGGCACGCTTTAACGACGGCGTGGAAGACATCAAGGATCTGAAGGAAGGCATGCTGCTGGAGGGCACGGTTAGCAACGTCGCGGCCTTTGGCGCGTTCATCGATCTGGGTGTGCACCAGGACGGCCTGGTGCACGTGAGCCAGCTCAGCCACAAGTTTGTCACCGATGCGCGCGAGGTCGTCAAGACCGGCGACATCGTCAAGGTGCAGGTGGTTGAGGTGGATGTGGCGCGCAAACGAATCGCGCTGACCATGAAGCTGGGCAACGGGCCGCCCAATAGGGTCGCCAATGCCCAGGCCACCAGCCAACGCGGCCCGGCGCAAGGTGGAGACAACCGTTTTGAGGCTGCCGCCAGCCACCAGCGTGCCCGCGCACCGGCCCAAAACGCCGCGCCCCAAAATACGGCCATGGCGTCCGCCTTTGCCAAGCTGAAAACATAAAAACTACAATACTGATCGAGCGGCGCGGCCCAAGGCGTGCAACCAAGTGGTTCAAATCACGCTCGGACAAGCGTCTTGGGTCAAGGGTAACGATGTCGGGAGACTATTTTTCATGGAGTTGAATGCACTGCTGGCGTCACAGTTCAATCTGCCCAGCATTCCAAAAGTGGTGGCGCTGCTGCTCAGCGAGCTGGACCGCGACGAGCCTGATCTGAAGAAGGTCACCCAGCTCATCAGCACCGACCCGGCGTTGACGACGCGGCTTTTGCAGATTTCGAACTCGGGCTACTTCCAGCTTTCAAAAACCATCAACAGCGCGTCGGAGTCGCTGGCCATTCTGGGGCTGTCGCATGTGCGCTCCATGGCGGCTGCGGCGGCCAGCGGCGCGTCGCTCAAGGGCGTGCCCGGCCTTAACCTTCAGCAGTTCTGGAACTACAGCCTGGACGTGGCCAAGGTGTCGCGCTCGCTGGCCGGCGTGGTGCGGCAAAACCAGCAGGCAGCGTTCACTTGCGGCCTGATTCACGCCGTGGGCGAGCTGGCCATGCACCAGGCCATGCCCGAAGAGATGGCCCTGCTGAACCAGAAAATGCCAACGCTGGGTTTGAGTCGTTCCAAGGCCGAAATTAAGGCCCTGGGCTACTGCTATGCCCAGGTGGGCGCCGGGTATGCGCGCAAGTGGCAGTTTCCACAGCCCATCGTCGACGCGCTGGAGCACCAGTGCGAGCCGTTTCAGAAAAACGTCTACGAACCACTGGCGGGCGTGATCCATCTGGCGACCTGGCGCGCCCGGGCCAAAGAGGCAGGTTTGACCCAACGGGCGCTGGCAGTGACTTACCCGGGCGAGGTGGGCGAGGTGCTGGAACTTGACATCGACATGGTATTGCAGCAAGACCCGATTGACTGGTCGGCGCAGACGGCGGGCAAACCATAGATCTAGCAGCGTCGCAGCCCGCGACCCGCCAGTCCCATTTCCTGTTGCACTCTTCCAGTCCCATTTCCTCCATGCAGGCGCTTCGCATTTACGCCGGACCGGTTGCCCGGCAGCACCTCGAAAAAAATGGCTTCCAGCCGGGCGACGTTGGCACCATCCCGGGTGCTGCCGGCGGCCCCAAAGGGCTGATTCTGGGGGCGCTCGACCAGTATATTTTTGGCTCCTGGCTGCCGCAATCCAGTCACGAGATCCATCTGGTCGGCTCATCGATTGGCGCATGGCGCATGGCAACGGCTTGCTTGAGTGACCCATTAAGTCACCCGGCGAGTGACCCGGTGGCCTCGTTCAAGCGGCTGGAGCACGACTACATCCGCCTGCACTACGAGTGGCTGCCCGGCGAGAAGCGGCCTTCAGCACGCTACATCAGCGAGCGCTTTGGCCAGAGTCTGCAAGACTTTTACAGCGGACGCGTGGACGAGGTGCTCAACCACCCGCGTTTTCAATTGCACATCATCACGTCGCGCGGGCGGCACATTCTGGGCACTGAACACTCCCTGCGCACCCCGCTGGGGTATTTGGGCGCGTTTCTCACCAACAGCGTGAACCGCAAATCCATGGGGGCGTGGCTGGAGCGCGTGGTGTTCTCAAGCCACAAAGCACCCATGCCGTTTACCACTTCGGACTACCGCACACGCCAGGTCGCGCTGACCGAAGCCAACTTTATGGACGCGCTTTTGGCCAGTTGCTCGATTCCGTTTGTGCTGAACTCGGTGCGCAACATCGCCGGGGCGCCGCCGGGCGCTTACTGGGATGGCGGCGTCACCGACTACCACTTGCACCTGAATTACGCAGCCACTACCAATTCAATAGCTACTTGCGCTTATTCCACGAGGGCTACAGGCATAAATGACCCTCAAAATTTGGCTGGGGCAGCGCCGTGGGCCCCAAGAGCCGCTTCGCTGGTCCTGTACCCGCATTTCCAGAAAACCGTGCTGGCGGGCTGGCTTGACAAGCGCCTCAAGTGGCGCCACCAAGCCACACACTATCTCGACACCATGCTGCTGCTGGCACCCGACCCCGAGTGGGTTAAAACCTTGCCCAACGGCAAGCTGCCGGATCGCGCTGACTTCACCCACTATGGCAACGATCTGGCGGGCCGCGTCAAGGCATGGAGCACCGCCGCAAGCGCCGGCCGGCAGCTGGCGGATGAATTTGCCGCCTGGCTGC
>JANMVO010000210.1:0-3126 GCA_031392805.1 Rhodoferax sp.
TGGCCCGCGCCAAACAGGCGGTTGATGCGCACATGGGGCGTGTTGCCAATGGTTTGCAGGATGTTGTCGGCTTTCATTTGGGGCTCCTTCGTTGCTGTGATGACGCCGTGATTGTGGCGCACTGCGATAATCCGCGTGTGAAGCCCGCCAGACTGCCGCTGGTGCAATCTGGGAAACCAGGCACTGGAGGAACGTCCGGACTGCGCAGGGCAGCGTAGCAGCTAACGGCTGTCCACTGAAATTCCGAGGCGCAAGCCAGAGTTATAAGGTGAGGATCAGAGCAACAGAGACGAGTCGTGCCGGGGCAACCCGATGCGGGTGAAACGGGCAATCTCTACGCGCAGCAATACCAAGTAGGCCAGCGTTGATGGGGCCCCCAGAGCTGGCGGGTAGGTAGCACCGAGCCACTGAGTGATCAGTGGCCCAGATTAATGGCAGTCACATGGGGGCTGATCGCAAGGTCAGTCTCAATGCACAGAATCCGGCTTATCGGTGGGCTTCACACTTTTTCAACGACGGCCTCCATTGGGGTCGGCACTTTAGGGAGGCAGAAAAAGCCAATATCCCTTATTTGGACAACAGGTTGGTGCCCAGTGCACCCACTGCCAGATAGGCCAGCGTGCCGCGCGCCACCGCGTACAAAGTTTGCGGGGTCGCCGCAGCGGTGAGCGTCCAGGCGGTGCCATCGGTACTGGTAAAAATGCGGCCACCAGCGCCTGCGGCCACAAACTGCGTGCCGAACTTGACGGCATTCAACGCGCCGCTGCCGGGCAGCGCCTGGGCGGTCCAGATGATGCCGTCGGCGCTGGTCAGTGCCGTGCTGGATGCACCCACTGCGACAAAAGTAGTGGCAGTGGGTGCCAAGGTGCTGGTTCCATAAGCTACGCCGCGCAAGTCAGCGGTGGTGTTCGACGTGACGGCATGCCAGGTCAATCCATCCGGGCTTTCAACAACCGTGCCGCCTGCACCCACGGCAACCCAGGTGCCACTGTTCAAAGGGCTGTAAACCACGCCATACAGGTGGCTGGTGGTCGCGCTGCTGGTGGCCGGTGTCCACGTGATGCCATCGGCGCTGGTGATGATGGTGCCATTGGCACCGACTGCCACGTTCAAGCTCGCGTTATTGCTGGCAATTGCATACAGGTTTTGAGTCGTGCCACTCGTCTGCGGTGTCCAGGTTGCGGCATCCGGGCTTGTCAGCACGACGCCACCGTCGCCCACCAATTTGTAGGTGCTGAAAAACGACGCGCCATTCAGGTTGCTGCTGGTTGCGAAGTTGAGGGCGCTCCAAGTGGCGCCATCGGTGCTCGAATACATGGCACCGTTGTTGCCGGCGGCGATATAGACCGTGCCAAACGCTGCCGCGTGCAAATCATTGCTGTCGGGCGGATTGGTGGAGCCTGCGGTCCAGATCGAACCGGCGAGTCGGGGTGTGGCTGAAACTGCCAGGGCACCCGGTCCGCCGGGTCCGCCATTGGTTCTTCCGTTGATCGTGACGGAGTAGCTTGTACCGTTGACCAGACCGGAAATCACATACGGCGAGCCGATATTTCTGGCTGTGCCGCCGCCGACCAAACCAATCCACGGTGTCGTCGCATCGCTACTCGCAGGCGCGCTACTCGTTGGCCCATAAAACAGCCAGTATTCAACGCCGGGGAGAGCATCCCAAGACACCGTCATGGTTGATTCGTTGGCCCGGGCGGCTAACCCGCTCGGAGCAGGTGCTGATTCGCCACCGCATGACACCGTCAAAAAGGCAGTCATCAGCGAGGCAGCGAACAAATTGAATGAGCGAAA
Organism: Rhodoferax sp.; assembly: GCA_031392805.1. Taxonomy (GTDB): domain Bacteria; phylum Pseudomonadota; class Gammaproteobacteria; order Burkholderiales; family Burkholderiaceae_C; genus JANYCG01. The sequence continues at coordinate 1,798 of JANMVO010000210.1, forward strand.
GAGCATAAATAGATCCAGAAGGGAGTTAGGTGCAAGTCGACGGAACTTTTAGGTGCGAGAAACATTATCGCGCCGCCAGTCACGCCGTTTTCTCAGGCCTTCAACTAAAACCTCTCATGCGCTGCCAGGTAGCGCCATTGCCCCACCTGCAGGCCCGACAGGCTGACCCGGCCCACCCGCATGCGTTTCATGCTCACAATCTGCAGCCCCACACGCTCGCACAAATAGGCGATCAAGCCGGGATGCACGCCCTTCACGGCAAACCGCAACTTGGCCGATGCCTCGCCCGAGCTGTTGACGCTGACTTTGACCGCTGGCAGCGGCTGGCCGTCAGACGCCAGGCCGTGGTTCAGCCGCTGCAAGGTCTGGTGCGGCACCTCACCCACCACTTCCACAATCACCTCCTGCTCCATCACACCCGCGTCTTCAACCAGCTTGCGCGCCACGCGCCAGTCTTGAGTGAAGACCACCAGGCCACTGGCAGCGGTTTCCAGCGGCACCGTGGCCGTGAGTTTTGCAAAATGGCGCTTGAGCATGCGGGTGCCAGAAGCATCATCGGCGGCATGCGTGTCGGACTTGAGTAATTGGTGCGCCGGTTTGACGCGCGGGTTGGCCTCTCCCGGGGCGGCCACAGCGTCATACCCGGGTGGCTTGTGCAGCAGCAGGGTCACGGCTGTGAGTTCCAGCAGGCTGGCGTGCGGGTCGATCTCAATTTTCTGGCTCGTCACCCGAAACATGGGCTCTTCCACCACCCGGCCGTCAACCATCACCCAGCCGCCTTCGATGTATTGCTCGGCTTCCCGGCGCGAGCAGGGCAGCATTTCGGCGACGCGCTTGGACAGACGCTCGCCCTCACGCGCCAGATCACGCCCCTCTACGCGGCTATTCATGCGGTTATTCACGCGGTCATTCACAGGGTCTTTCGCGCGCGTTGCGGGGACTGCAGGGTTGTTCTGGGCGCTCATTCGAAGGATGTTATTCCATTTCCATTTCAATCGGATAGGTCGTTGCACCTCCTAGCCGTGCTGAAGCACTGTCTTCGTCGGTGCGCCTACTTTCCGATTGAAATGGAAACGGAATTAACCGTCTGACCGTGCCCACGCGTTGAGAAAACCAGTTTTCAGCGCAACGGCCATCGTACCTATTGACGCACCCATCGACGCACCTATCAACGCACCCGCCAAATGTCCTACCAGCTCAGCGGCTCCAAGCGATAAAACCGCGCGAGTTCCTGGTACAGCGCGGGGTGCTGCGCTGCCATGCGTTGTGGCTGCTCAAAGAAAACCTCCGAAATCACCGCGAAGAATTCAGCCGGGTCGGTGGCACCGT
>JANMVO010000220.1:0-3727 GCA_031392805.1 Rhodoferax sp.
GCTGGTGTGGCGGTGAGTGCGCAAAAATCCGGGGTGCTGCCGCTCAGCCAGCAGTCCACCTTGGTGCTGCGCTCGCTGGCGTACCACGACTATGAAGGCATTGCGCTCAATGCGGATGAAAAACCGCGCCTGCAAGCCAGCTTGGGGCAGGCCAACCATTTGATGCTGCGCAATCATGGCTTGCTGACCGTGGGCAAGAACGTTGCCGATGCCTTTTTGAGAATGTACAACTTCGAGAACACCTGCCGCATCCAGATTGACGCCCAATCAGGTGGGGCTGAGCTGATCCACATCGGCCCCGCGCCCATGGCCGCCAACGCCAACGCCATGAACATCGCCACCGCCGGCCAGGGTTCTGCGCTGGCCTGGCCGGCGTTGTTGCGCAAGCTGGATCGCGAGAACCCTGGCTACGCGAATTGACTGAGGCTATGCAAACTAAGGGAGGCGCATGGAACTCTACGCCGGGATGAAAAAAAACCTGATTCGGCGGTGTGCGGCCAGGCCAGTGGCTTGCTTCAGGCATCCACGTCAGTAAGTGTATTTTTTCTCAAGTTCGTCATACAGTGGCTTGTCCACCAGGCGCTGACGTTCATTGAACGGCACAACCAGGCTCGGGTCTTCGTCCAGCCTGCCGTTGGCTTTCAGGCTGCGCAGGGATTTCTGCATGCCAAGCACCGCGCCTTGCAATGCGGCATTGGCATACAGGACAATCCCAAAACCGAGTTTGCCGAGTTCGTCGTTGTCCAGTGTTGGCGTCTTGCCGCCGATGACGATATTCACCAGTTGCGGCTTGTCCAGCAGCGCCGGCAAACGCCGCACTTCATCGGCGCTTTCCGTTGCCTCGATGAAGAGGATGTCGGCACCGGCTTCGCTGAAGCGCCGGGCGCGCTCGATTGCGGCCTCGAAACCATGTTTCGCCCGTGCGTCGGTACGCGCAATGATCAACAAATTTTGATCGACCCGCGCATCAACCGCCGCCTTGATTTTGGCCAGCATTTCTTCGGTCGATGCCACGTCCTTTCCTGAAAAATGGCCGCAGCGTTTTGGAAAAATCTGGTCTTCGATCTGCACCGCATCGGCTCCGGCGCGTTCGAGCGTCCTGATGGCATTGCGCACATTCAGCGCATTGCCGAAGCCGGTATCGATATCGACGATTAGCGGGATATCGACCGCATCGCGAATGCTCGCAGTGTGCTCAGCCACATCCCGCAAGCCTATAAATGCAAGGTCTGGCAAAGCATATTGCATGTTTGTGAGGCCGGCACCGGTGAGGTAGACCGCTTCAAAACCAAGGTCTGCAATAACTCTGGCGCTCAACGCGTTGAAGGCACCTGGCACGAGAAGGCCATTGCGCTGATGGACGCGGTCACGCAGGATTTTCTTGGTGTTCTTGCTCATCGTCGTCGTATGTTGTTAGGAAAGCGCGGATCAAATCGACAATTATGCGGTCGTTAGCGCAATGCACCACTTCTTTTTCCTGCTGTGGAATTTGGTGGAGAGTTTTCCTAATTTCAGGGAATTTCCGCTCTTTTCGGACTCGTTCAAGATCTTCTGCGGCACTTGGCGACGTGCCACTTCACCGACTGATCATTGGCTGCCAGCACCGCTTTCACCGGCACCATTGATTCGAATCACGCCAATGTCGGGCTCGCCCATGGTCACGAAGCTGGCGGCTTTTTTTGTCTTTTAAGCAAAAAAAGCCACCTGCGAGGTGGCTTTTGGCGATGGCAAAGGCAATAAAAAGTAAGACGGTTCAGTTCACTTTCAATTTACCGTCACTGAACCACCTGCGCCAGCTCACCCCGCGCATACTGCCCGGCCATCACTTGCAGACTATGGCCCTTGACCTTGGCACCCTGGCCTTCGCAGCCAAATTGCAGATAGCGCTGTTTGCAGATCTGCTTGGCGGCTTCGCGGGCGGGTTTAAGCCAGTCGCGCATGTCAAATTTGTCAGGGTTTTCTGCCAGAAACTTGCGCACGGCAGCGGTCATGGCCAGGCGGATGTCGGTGTCGATGTTGATCTTGCGCACGCCGAATTTGATGGACTTTTGAATCTCTTCCACCGGCACGCCGTAGGTTTCTTTCATCTTGCCGCCAAACTCGTTGATGATGGCCAGCAGGTCTTGCGGCACGCTGCTTGAGCCGTGCATCACCAAGTGCGTATTGGGCAGGCGGCGGTTGATTTCCTGAATGCGCCCGATCGCCAGAATGTCGCCCGTGGGCTTGCGCGTGAACTTGTACGCGCCGTGGCTGGTGCCAATCGCAATGGCCAGCGCGTCAAGCTGGGTGCGCTTGACAAAGTCAGCGGCCTGCTCGGGGTCGGTCAGCAACTGTTCCATGGTCATGGTCGAATCGGTGCCGTGGCCGTCTTCCTTGTCGCCCTTCATGGTCTCAAGACTGCCCAGGCAGCCGAGTTCGCCTTCGACCGTGACGCCCGTGGCATGCGCCATGTCCACCACCTTGCGGGTCACCATCACGTTGTAGTCGTAGTCGGCAATGGTCTTGCCATCGGCCATCAGGCTGCCGTCCATCATCACCGAGCTGAAGCCCAGGTTGATGGCACCCTGGCACACCTCGGGGCTTTGGCCATGGTCTTGGTGCATGACCAGCGGGATATTGGGGTAGGCCTCAATGGCGGCCTGGATCAAATGCTTGATGAAAGGCTCACCCGCGTACATGCGCGCCCCCGCGCTGGCCTGCAAAATGACAGGCGCGCCCACTTCCTTGGCCGCCTCCATCACGGCCTGCACCTGCTCCAGGTTGTTGACGTTGAAAGCTGGAATGCCGTAGCCGTTGACAGCCGCGTGGTCGAGCAGTTCACGCATTGAGACGAGTGCCATTTGAAATCCCCCAGAGAGTTGAAAATGAACGAAGTGGGCTGTGGGCAAATTGTTTGCGTCACCGTTGCTTGCCTGGTAACTGCTTGGTAACTTTCCGCCGATGGGGCGATTTTAGTGCGTGGCGGCTGGTTTGCGTGCTGCCACCGCGCGGCGACTGGGCAATGCGCGTGCGGTTTTGGTGTGAAATCACACGCGAGGACGAAAAATCGGTCAAGCTTTCGCCTGGCGATTTTTTCTGGCGCACCTGCCGCATCTCCGCGCGCCTTTCACACCAAAGCCCGGTCGCATTTCCCAATCACCGCGCTCTGCTCTCTGTTTTAAAGTCGGATTCAAGCCGCAATGCGCCTGCGCGTTGTTGCCCTTGGAAGGCCCGTTAAATTTCTCTCCACGGCCACGCGAAGCGCAGCATTAATTCTGGACTGGTAGCCACTGCCCTGTGCCTTGAAGAATTCCAATATGTCGGCATCCAATCGGACAGAGGTGAGGACTTTCGTCGGAGCAGCCTGCGGCCCGCGTCCGCGTTTAAGAATCGGCGCTCCCAGCATGTCCTCAGTCCATGCCGGATTGTCTGGGTCGTCAACCTTAGCCGAGGTTTTCTTTGGCAACTTGGCGGTAGTAGCGAGCTTCATGTTTTTCTGCCTTTCGCAGCGAGATCACGTGAGGCCCTTTCGAGCGCTCGGTGTAAACCATCACAACCACATCTGCCTCAAGAAGGCCGAAGCAAACCAAACGCTCCTCGCCGTAGTCTTGCCGTTTGTCTTCGCGAGTCACAGTGAAGTGGTCCCAGATTGCATCGCATCCAACGAAGTCAAAGCCGTGGTTTTTGACATTCAGCCTGCGCTTTGGTTCGTCCCATGTGAGCATGCTTAATTGTATCTACAAAATAC
>JANMVO010000234.1:0-5701 GCA_031392805.1 Rhodoferax sp.
CCAAACCGAGCCCGCGTGGCCGGTGAAACTGCGCAGGCACTCGCCCGTGGCGACATCCCACAGCTTCAAACTGTTGTCAACCGAGCCAGACAGCGCCCGCGCCCCGTCGGGTGAAAACGCGCAAGACATCACCGCGCCCCCATGCCCGGTGAAACTGCGCAGGCACTCGCCCGTGGCGACATCCCACAGCTTCAAACTGCTGTCACCCGAGCCAGACAGCGCCTGCGCCCCCTCGGGTGAAAACGCGCAAGACATCACCGAGCTCGCGTGGCTGGTGAAACTGCGCAGGCACTCGCCGGTGGCGACATCCCACAGCTTCAAACTGACGTCACACGAGCCAGACAGCGCCCGCGCCCCGTCGGGTGAAAACGCGCAAGACCTAACCCAGTCTGCGTGGCCTGTGAAACTGCGCAGGCACTCTCCCGTGGCGACATCCCACAGCTTCAAACTGCGGTCACTCGAGCCAGACAGCGCCCGCGCCCCCTCGGGTGAAAACGCGCAAGACCAAACCCTGCCCGCGTGGCCTGTGAAACTGCGCAAGCACTCGCCCGTGGCGACATCCCACAGCTTCAACGTGCCGTCACCCGAGCCAGACAGCGCCTGCGCCCCGTTGGGTGAAAACGCGCAAGACGCCACCGTGTCCGCGTGGCCTGTGAAACTGCGCAAGCACTCGCCCGTGGCGACATCCCACAGCTTCATCGTGCAGTCACCCGAGCCAGACAGCGCCCGCGCCCCCTCGGGTGAAAACGCGCAAGACACCACCGCTCTTGCGTGGCCGGTGGCCAAATGCAAGGCCAACGCTGCGGGCAGGGCGTGAGTGGGCGGCGGGGCGGCCAATGCAGTGGCTATGTCACCCGCCGGTGCGGGTCTGCACACCGCGCCAGCGGCGTCTGCCCCGTGCCATTGGGTGCGCGCCATGCTGCATTGCAACACTTCAGCCTGCGTGAGTGCCGCGTCGGTGAAGTTGGCGTCGTCCAGCCGAACCCGCCAAAAGCGGGTTTCACGCAATTTAGCCCCTGCAAAATTGCTGTGACCAAGGTCCAGCAACGGTGCAGGGCTGCGCGCGGCGTCAGTGGCGTACACGCCGGGCTCAGCCAAAGTGCCAAAGTGCCATTCAGACAGGTTGGCGCCTCGCAGGTCGCTGCCCACGGTGATGGGCACCGGCCAGCCGCGCTGGTGGGCGCGCAGGGCATAGGCCAGTTGCAGCTCGCTGGCTTGTGGCAGATAGGGTTTGCGCCAGGTGGACAACACTTGCAACTCGGCACTTTGGGCGCCGTTTTCGGCCAGGATTTGCCCTAAAAAGTCCAAGGTTTCATCGCTGGGCTTGAGCATGCACCAGTGCGGGCGCTGGCTAACTTGCGTGCCAGCCTGCAAAGCGCCAAACAGGTAGTCGGCCAAAAAGAACTCTTGCAGCGAGGTGTGGGCAAACTCAAAGCGGCTGTTTTCGGGTTTTTCAGCGTCAGTGCGCTTTAAAAATGTGGCGTTGCGCAGGTCCTGGTGCAACAGGTCGCGCGGTAGCCTCAGCACGCTGGCGTGCGCGGGCAACTGGCCCAGCCAGGCATCCAGCCAGGCCTCCAGCTCGGTGGCGCGCAGGCCACGTTGCCCGCCGCGCCACAGGTGGGCGGCCAGATCAGCGGCCAAACGCTCTTTGTCTTGCGGTTGAAAGCTCTGTTTTTCTTTGTCGCGCAGCAGCCATTCGCGGGCCACTTCGCGGTAAAGGGTGGCCCCGGTGATGGTGCGGCCCTGCCTGATCCAGCTTTGAATGCGTGGCACAAACTGCGCCACCAGCTTGAGGGTAAAGGGCCGCCCGGCCAGTTCGCGCAGGTTGTGCACGGTGGCAATCTGGGTCATGACGTCTTCGACGTTTTGGCCGGGCAGCGCAGCTTGCAGGTAACTGCGAATTTGCGCATCGGTGAACGGCTGCAAGATGCTGGCGCGGTATTTGTCGGCAGACTGTGCGCCCCGGTGCTCGCCAGTCAGGTGGCTGTTTTGCTCGCCCAGGTTTCTGAAAAACTGGGTGCGGCAGCTCATCAACACCTTGGGCAGCCGCAAGTCATCGGGCTTGCGGCCCATGCTCTGCTGGCGCTGCTTTGCTTCTGGCAGCACTTTGAGCAAGTTGGCGGTGAACCGCATACCCTGCGCGTCGCCAATGCGGGAGAGCACCTCGTCCAGCCCGTCAAAAATGACCAAGGCGCCTTGGTCGATCACGTCCAGCACGTCCTGGTAGGTGAGTGCTTGGCCGCTGGTTTGCAAATAACCGTTGCGCAGGCAGTCTTGAATGGTTTCTTCGAGCGTGGCGACGTGGCCGGGGGTGACTTGCCCATTGGCGTTGTTGCCGCTGGCGGCAATGCGTTCGACCTTGCGCAGGTCGAAGTAGAGCGGGGTGGGCAGTGCCTGGTCCAGGCCTTTGTCGTGTTGCTCTTCCAGGTGGCGGGTCAGCGCCTGGCAATGGGTGGTTTTGCCCATGCCGTATTCACCCAACAAGGCGTAAAGCGGCGGCGCGGTGGGGTCTGCCAGCCATTGCAACAGGTGGTCAAACGCGACGACTTTGGGGGACTCGTTCTTGGCGCCCTCATCGCTTTTATCGCCTGAGCGAATGTTGTCAAGCGTGACTGAATTGGCAAACCCGCCTTGGATGTACATGCCAGCGGGAATGTCGTCTTTATGCAGCGCTATGTATTTGAACTTAAAGCTGGCGTTTTGCTGTTGCGTTGTTGGTTTGGCGGGTGGGGTGGTGTTGACGCTGTCTGTGCCATTGGGCAGGGCGGGGCGCTCCAAAAGCTGGGACGAGAGCAAGGCATGGACGACCATGGCCGAGTTGGCGGCGGCCAGTTTTTGGCGCTTTTCTTTGTCAACGCCTTTGTAGCCATCGCCAAAGTCGCAGATCGACTTGACGACGACCCAGGCGGTGCCAGTGTCGTCCAGTGCGGTGAACAAGCCGGCGGCTTCCATTTCGCCGCCGATCAGGTCGCCTTGGTGGGCCAATTTCACCAAGCTGTCACGATAGTCACGGTTGTCAACGAGCTTTTCCCCGGTGAGCACGCCACCAAAACGTATTGTTGGCCACCCGATAACCGCAGAGGTCCCGTTTCGGATATTGAGTTGCTCCAATCCGTGGAGTAGCCAGCGCGATGCAGGAGGCCGTGCGCCACGCGGTTCAAACCCCGTCGGGCTGACTTTTCCCAACTCGTAATTAACGATGAAATTACTGACCAGCACGTCGCTTATGTGCTGTTTGCCCTCTTCAAGGCCAAACGCAATCCCCACGGCGATGACCGCGTGCGGCGCATGGGCGCGTCTAAACGCATCTGCGCTGCGCTGCGATTCAAGGTTGCCCTGGCGGCTGTGGCCATGCAGCACCTGCCATCCGTTCAGGTCCCCCAAGTCATCGACCAGTTCGGCACCGGTGCCCAACGTTGGCGGCTCGCTGTCGCCCTGCCAAAATTGTTTTCGAACCGCTGTGAATTCGTTTTGGTTGAAAGTGAGCAACATGATGCGCGGCGCATCCAGCGGTACCGTCAACTGGCCTTCAATGCGCTGTGCCGGAGCAATCGCATTGAGCCCCTCGGTGTCGGCCACGGGCTTGGCGCGAGGCGCTGCAAAATAAACTTGGCGCTGGGCCACCCCCGCGTTCTTTGCCCCTTTGAAGCTCAACTTCAAGGTCATGCGTTTGGTTTTGGCAGCGTCTTCTATTTTTTTGCCCAAGGTGCTTAGCTGGGCGGCCGCGCTGGCGGTCTCTGCCAGCGGGAAAAGCCCGTCGTGCACGGTTTTGACCGATGCAAAACCCTGTTCGTCCAGCAACGCGAACAATTGGTCAGCGAGCTTTTTGACCGCTGGCGATAGCTCAGATTCGAGTTGCCTGAGTGTGTTGTGCGCCAAGGCACGGGTTAAGGGGCGGGACGGGGACGCTGAAGTTGCCATTTGACGCTCCGGTGGTGGTTTTTAGCCTGAGCCTGCATGTTAAATGGTTTGTTTTCGAAAGTCAAGTTGTATTGATTGTATTAATGTTGTATTGAAATTAACAGAATTTTCTGCGCTTTTAAAATGGCGCACGCTGCATTTGAATGCTAAGGTATTACCTATGAATACTTCGACATTGAACCCAGTCACCGTCAAGATCGAGCCCGCCATCAAGCTGCGCGTGCAGCGCCTGGCGCAGGCGCGCAACCGCACCGCGCATTGGGTAATGCATGAGGCGATTGTCCAGTTTGTGGACCGGGAGGAAAAACGCGAAGCGGTTCGGCAAGATGCCATTTCGGCGTGGGACGAATACCAGCTCACCGGTTTGCATGTGACCATGGCAGAGGCCGATGCGTGGCTGGCCAAGCTGGAAGACGGCCAGGATCTGGAGCCTCCTGAAAGTCATGCGTAATTGAGTCACGCTTGATGCCGCGTCTGATTTGGTCGCCCGCTGCGTTGCGCGACGTACAACGTCTTTACCGTTTTTTGGCCCCAAAAAACCTTGAAGCTGCCAAGCGCGCTGTGAAAGCGATTCGCGAAGGCGTGAAAGTGGTAGAGCGCCAACTCGGCATAGGCCGACCTGTGGCAGACATGGAGCCTGAGTACCGCGAATGGCTGATTGGATTCGGTGCCAGCGGCTACGTGGCGAAATACCGCGTTGATGGCGAAACGGCAGTGGTGTTGGCGGTGCGTCACCAGAAGGAGGCGGGCTACGAGTCCTGAGGGTGCGTCATTGTTCAAGCAGGATTCAAACGCGGATCAAGGGCAAATGCCTCGCTGCCGCGCAATTTAAAAAACTTCCCACCCGCTTCCACACCCGCTTCAACATCAATCAGCAGGTTCCAGGAATGGGTGCTCACCACGCTGGGAATCAGTACCAGCGCGTGGGCGGCCAGCAGCGCATCGCCAAATGCCTGTTGCGCTTTGCTGATCGTGCCGGGGCGCAGCCAGTTGGGGTTGGGAACGGTGGCGTGCTCGACCTTGAAGACCTGCTTTGGGTCAAGAATTTTGATGTGTAGCAGCGTGTGCGCCACGGCGTCCAGCGTGGCCAGTCCCTTGTGCACGCCGATTTCAAGAATCGCGGTGGCGGGGTCCAGCGACGTGTACAGAATGCGCCGGCCTGCGGAACTCCAGCGCCCGCCAAACAGAAAAGCGCCTTCGGCCGAGTGCCAGGTTTTGAAGTGCTTTGAAGTCTCCAGCCGCCAGGCGATGAGTTCAGTGCCGCCCAACGCGCCTGGCAAAGTCGTCATTGCGTTGCAGTCAAGCGTAGACCCCGTATTCCATGCGCGACAGCAGCGTCTTGACCATTGCCGTGCCTTCAGAGCTTTGCAGCAAATCAATCGGCGTGCGCTGGTCAAGCCCCATGGCAGGGCTGCTGAGCCAGCGCTCGGCGGCCTCCTGCGAACCAAATACTTCGGTCGCCTGCTGGGTGACCGATATCAGGCGCAACGTGCGGTCGGTGGCGTTGGCATCCAGCGTTTTGTCGGCGCTGGCGGCGCGCCGCTGCATGGTGCGGGCGGTGATGCCCAGCACGCTGTAGAACTGCTTTTCGTTGATGATGGTGAAGCCCTTCATCACCTGCTTTGCATCGGCCACGCCAATGCCCCGTGCCACCAGGTCATGGGCGGCCAGGCCGGTTGGGCTTGCGCTGGGCGACGCCCCTTTCGACGCTCCTTTCGACGCGAGTTCCTTCAAACCCCTCACTGCAAAGACTTTGATCGCGGCGGATTTTTGAGTGTCT
>JANMVO010000269.1:0-5066 GCA_031392805.1 Rhodoferax sp.
CCCAGGCCATAAGCTGATTCTTTAAGCAGCGTGGGGGTGACTTCAAACACATCGCGCATCACCGCCGCAATGAACGGGATGATCATGATGGCCAGAATAATGCCGGCCGACAAAATGCCAATGCCCACCGGGGGGCCAGAAAACAGCGCGCCGACGTAGGGCACGCCTTTGAAAACGGCCTGCAGCGGTTGCTGCACATAGGTTGACAGCACCGGGCTGAACACCAACAAGCCCCACATGCCGTAGACGATGGAGGGCACAGCGGCCAGCAATTCGATGGCCGTGCCCAAAGGCCGTTTGAGCCACGCGGGGGACATTTCGGTGAGGAACAGCGCAATGCCAAAGCTCACCGGCACGGCGATCAGCAACGCCACGAAGGACGTCATCAAGGTGCCATAAATCATGACCAGGCCGCCGTACTCGTTCTTGACCGGATCCCACGTGGTGCTGGTCAGAAAACCGAGGCCAAACTTGTCAATGGCTGGCCAGGCGCTGATGGTGAGAGACACCAAAATAGCCGCCAGGATCGCCAGGGTAAAAAGCGCCGAGCCTTTGGCCAGCCAGCCAAAGATGCGGTCGGCCATGGGCCCGGACCGGGCCGTTTTAACAGGAGGAGGTTTTGTCATAGCACGCCCGGATGACTTGACTGGCTGATCAAGGGAAATCTCGTTCACCGGAAGTGTAATTGACACGCTTCTTGCTCCTCAATGCGCCATGTTCAATGAACAGGGCGATTCAAACTGCTTACTTCAGGGCCACCGATTTGCCAGATGCGTCGGTCACCTGGCTCCAGGCCTTTTCGATGGTTCCGATCACATTCGAAGGCATGGGCACGTAATCCAGATCAGCAGCGGTTTTGGCACCGTTTTTGAACGCCCAGCTGAAGAACTTGAAAACCTCCGTGGCGTTGGCAGGCTTGTCCTGCTTGACCTGCATCAGGATGAAAGTCGCCGTGGTGATGGGCCATGCGTTTTTGCCGGGCTGGTCGGTGATCAACTGGTAGAAAGACTTGTTCCAGTCGGCACCGGCAGCGGCGGCCTTGAAGGATTCATCATCAGGCGCCACAAACACGCCATCCTTGTTTTTCATCAAGGTGTAGGTCATCTTGTTTTGCTTGACGTAAGAATATTCGACATAACCGATCGAGTTCGGCAGGCGGCTCACGAACGCAGCCACCCCTTCGTTGCCTTTGCCGCCCGCACCCACTGGCCAGTTCACTGCAGTGCCTTCACCCACCTTGGTCTTCCACTCGGGGTGCACGCGGCTCAAATAGTTGGTGAAATTGAACGTGGTGCCGGAGCCATCGGCGCGGCGCACCGGCGCAATCGCCGCATCGGGCAGCGCCAGGCCTGGGTTCAGCGCCTTGATGGCAGCGTCATCCCATTTGGTGATCTTGCCAAGGAAGATGTCGCCCAGCACCTGGCCATCCAGCTTCATCTGGCCGGGCGCAATGCCCTTGATGTTGATCACCGGCACCGTGCCGCCAATGACGGCGGGGAACTGCATTTGCCCTTTGGCCTTGAGCACGTCGTCGGTTTGCGGCATGTCTGATGCGCCAAAGTCAACGGTTTTGGAGTCAATCTGCTTGATGCCGGCGCCAGAGCCGACCGACTGGTAGTTGATCTTCACGCCGGTGGCCTTGTTGTAATCGGCCGCCCATTTGGCGTAAATCGGCGCCGGAAAGGTGGCACCGGCACCGGTGATGTCCTGGGCGCCTGCAAGCGACGTGCCGAAGATGACGGCCATGCTGGCTACGCCACCGAATGCACATTTCAGTGAGGATATAAAGCGTATTTTCATTTGGATACCTTTCAAGGTGAATGGTCAAAAGCCGAATGGACAAAAACAAGGTGTTTTTCGAACCCGATGCCGCGAATATAGGGGCCTTGTGTGACAGTGATGTGACAAAATTAACTTGTTCCCGAGCCAGCCGGTCACACGACTGTCATAAATCCTGCGTATCTTCAGCTAACGCACCCATCCATCCGCAGGAGCACCCCTTGAGCCTCAGCGAGCCAGAAATCATCCGACGCATCCACATCACCGAGGCACTCTAGGTGTATTGACGCCATCTGCCTGCGGGCCGACCTTCCCCGGCTTAAATCTGGATTTACCCCAGATTTATCCATCATTTTGGCCTCTAGCCCGCGTCGGATATATATAATTAGCTATAAATTATGCAGCTAACTAAACTAGGTCAACAATCCACCCGCAGGCAAGCCAACCTGCACCGAATTGCGATGTTGAAAGCCGCCCCTCACCCGATTCACCCAACCAAACATCAGCCGATGCAAAACGGAACCCGACTCGCCGCCGTAGATTTGGGATCCAACAGTTTTCGCCTGGAGATTGGCCGCGTCGACCACGGCCAGTACTTTCGCAGCGAGTACCTCAAGGAGACAGTGCGCCAGGGCAACGGGCTGGACGAAGACCGCAACCTCACGCCAGACGCCATCCAGCGCGGCCTGGACTGCCTGGCCCGCTTTGGCGAGCGGCTGGCCGGTTTTAAAAAATCTGAAGTGCGTGCGGTGGCCACGCAGACCCTGCGTGAAGCGCGCAACCGTGACGAGTTTTTGGCCCGTGCCAACAAGGTGCTGGGGTTCCCGATTGACGTGATCTCGGGCCGCGAAGAAGCCCGGCTGATCTACCAGGGCGTGGCCCACATGCTGCCGCCTTCAACCGAGCGGCGCCTGGTGCTGGACATCGGGGGGCGCTCCACCGAGCTGATTTTGGGCCAGGCGCTTGATCCGAAGGCGATGGAGTCCTACCGCGTGGGCAGTATTGCCTGGTCCACCCGGTATTTTCCGCAGGGCCAGTTCACCCCGCGCGCGTTCCAGATGGCCGAGGTTGCAGCCAAGGCCGTGCTGGATGAGGCGCTCAGCATTTACCGGCGTGACGTTTGGGACATTGCCTATGGCTCCGCAGGCACGGTGGGTGCCGTGGGCGACGTGCTGGTGGCTGCAGGCTGGCCTGCGGGCGCGGTCAGCCGCGCCGGGCTTGACTGGCTGCTGGAAAAGCTGCTGTCGGCCAAGAGCGCCGACCAGTTGCGCATGGCCGGCATGAAGGACGACCGGCGCGCCATCATCGGCGGGGGCCTGAGCATTCTGCGGGCGGTGTTCGATCTGCTGCAGATCGATGTGCTGCAGCTTGCCAGCGGCGGTTTAAGGCATGGCCTGATTTGCGACCTGATGGGCAGCACCGATGACCAGACCAACCTGCCCACCATTTCGGTCCAGCGGCTGGCAACCCGGTTTGACGTTGACACAGTGCATGGCCAGCGCGTCGCATCGGTTGCCGTCCATCTGTTTGGGCAACTTCGCGCCAGTCAGGTAAATCAGGCCAGTCAGGCTGCGCCTGGCGACGATGACAATGTGCGCCATCAACGCAAGCTTGAATGGGCCGCCCAGTTGCACGAAATTGGCGCGCACATCTCACACAACGACTACCACCAGCACGGGGCCTACATTCTGGACAACGCCGATGCCATGGGCCTGACCCAGACCGAGCTGCACCGGCTCAGCCTGCTGGTGCTGGGGCACCGCGGCAAGCTGCGCAAGCTGGACGTGGACTTTGACGATGTGCCGTTCATCTCGCAACTGATGGCGCTGCGCCTGGCCGTGATTTTGTGCCACGCACGTCGCGAGCCCGACACGCAGGGCTTGCAACTCACGGCCGACCGGTCAAACCCGCATGGGGCGTGCCTGAGCGCACGGCCAGGCTGGGCCGAGGCTTATCCCCAATCAGCGCACCTGCTGCGTGAAGAAGTGCTGGCCTGGCAGAAAACGCCGTGGTCTTTTAGCCTGGCCGGCCTCTAACCCCATTGACGCCATTCAAGGCCTGGGGACGGGCATTTTGGCGTTTCGAGCGTAATTTTTAGCATAGTAAATGCCTCTAGCCCTAGTCGGTATTGCATAGTTCGCTATTAATATAATATCGTCAAGAAGCTGACCTGCTGATGTCATCGCTTTGTCACGCCGCCCTTTTAGCATGCCTGTGTCAATCAACACACGCCTGCGGGCCCGAGGACACCATGATGATGAAAAAGACTTTTACAGCAGTTGCGGTGGCATCGCTGGCAACCGCTGCGGCCTCCTCTGCCCTGCCCCCAGAAATGCGCGAGGCTCTTGCGCGTCCGGCCCCCAGAGATGTTTATGCGCGCTCTGCCATCGACAAAATTTATGGGATCAGCCTCAAAACCACTTTGCAAATAATTGCGCTGCCGTAGTCAAATGCTGTGTGTTGCGGCGGCGAGTTTACTACACTATAAGTAGCTAACTATGTATATGGGGCAAGGGCTACAGGTCGCATTTACTCCGAAAACTGGAGAAATCCAGCAACAGCACCGCTTTCATATGGCTGTCACACGCGCGGCGTCCAATCAGCGGTTTATCAGGAAACTTCATTCATGTCACCCGCATCAGACCAACGCAGCAGCCGAAACTTCATCGTTACATCCGCCGCCGCATCCGCAGCAACCGTCGCCGGTTCTGCAATCGCAAACGCTGCAGCGCGAAAAATTCAAGCAGCCCCCAGACGAGGCAACCCGGTACGGCCACTGCGCGAAAGAATGCAGCTTTGTTGAGCATATTGTTTGGGTGAGGCATTTGTTGAAGACCCGTACCGAACTTACATGCCTGACGTGACATCTTTGTGTCAGCACCAGCCTGCCTGGCCGGCCACCCGCGATTGCTGTACACCACCGCATAATGGGCCAGCCTGAATTGCCCGAACTGACCGCCCTGGAGCGCATCATTGAACTGGGTGCGGGCCGGCTGTCGGCACGCGTCGCCTGCGATGTTGATGTGCCAGGCAAAGGCCGCTATCCGGTGCATGTGATCACCCTGGGCAACCCGTCTTTTGACGTGCCGGCCGTCGGCTACTTTGGCGGCGTGCACGGGCTGGAGCGCATTGGGGCGGGTGTGGTGATTGCCTACCTGCAAAGCCTGGTGATGCGCCTGCAGTGGGACAGCACGCTGCACCGGCAGCTTGAATCGGTGCGCCTGGTGTTCATGCCCATCGTCAACCCCGGTGGCATGGCGCGGGGCACGCGCGCCAACCCCAATGGC
>JANMVO010000303.1:0-4816 GCA_031392805.1 Rhodoferax sp.
TTCTGGGGCATTGGCTCGGGGCGCAGCTTTGCGCTGGGTGCCATGTACGCGGCCTGGGACAAAGGTAAAACCGCACGCGAAATCGCAAGCCTGGGGGTGACGGCGGGCTGTGAATTTGACAAAAACTCGGGCGGCCCGGCGGAAGTGTTCACGCTCAAGCTGAAACAGTAAGCCGTATCAACAGGCCTACGCAAACATTCAAATCAATAAATCAGATTCTGGAGAGAGACACCATGGCAACGCTGGAAATCAAGGTTCCCGATATTGGCGATTTCGCCGAGGTCACTGTCATTGAATTGATGGTCAAGCCAGGCGACACCGTCAAGCCCGACCAAAGCCTGATCACCGTGGAGAGCGACAAAGCCTCGATGGAAATCCCCAGCAGCCACGGCGGCGTGGTGAGAGAGATCAAGGTGAAGATTGGCGACAAGGTGGCTGAGGGCTCGTTGGTTTTATTGATTGTTGCGGCTTAAAGCGCCTCTGGGTATGAAAATGTCAATTTTTAAGAGTAAAAAACGGCAGTAGCCCCCGTCAGTAATACATCGTCAGCTATAAATAACGTAGCTATCTCGTCTTCACTCCCGCTCCCCCCGAAAGAGGGCAGGGGTGAGGGCATGCCCACATCCAATGCCGCCAGCTTCTCTGGCACGGTTGATCTGGACTGTGACTTGCTGGTACTGGGCGCCGGCCCTGGCGGCTATTCGGCGGCGTTTCGCGCGGCCGACCTCGGTCTCAAGGTCATCCTGGTTGAGCGCTATGCCCAGCTCGGCGGCGTGTGCCTGAACGTCGGCTGCATTCCCAGCAAGGCGCTGCTGCACGTGGCCGCCGTGATGGACGAAGTGAGCCACTTGGGCGCTTTGGGCATCGAGTTTGGCGCACCCAAAATCAACATCGACATGCTGCGCGGCCACAAGGAAAAAGTCATTGGCAAACTCACCGGCGGCCTGGCCGCCATGGCCAAGATGCGCAAGGTGACCACCGTGCGTGGCGTCGGCCAGTTCGTTGGCGCGAACCATGTTGAGGTGGAAGAAACCGCCGGTGCGCAAGGTCAGGCTAAGACTGGGGGCAGAAAAATCATCGCCTTCAAGAAATGCATCATCGCCGCAGGCAGCCAGGCTGTGCGCCTGCCCTTCATGCCCGACGATCCGCGCGTGGTGGACAGCACCGGCGCGCTGGGCCTGAAAGAAGTCCCCAAGCGCATGCTGATCCTGGGCGGCGGCATCATCGGCCTGGAGATGGGCACCGTCTACAGCACGCTGGGCGCACGGCTGGACGTGGTTGAAATGCTCGACGGCCTGATGCAGGGCGCCGACCGCGACCTGGTCAAGATATGGCAAAAGATGAACGCGCCACGCTTTGACAACATCATGCTCAAGACCAAAACCGTGGGCGCCAAGGCAACGCCCGCAGGCATCGAGGTGACGTTTGCCGCAGCAGAGGAGGGCGGCACCGCCCCCGCACCCCAAACCTACGATCTGGTCTTGCAAGCCGTAGGCCGCACTCCCAACGGCAAGAAAATCAGCGCAGACAAAGCCGGTGTGGCAGTGACTGACCGGGGCTTCATCAACGTCGACATCCAGATGCGCACGAATGTGCCCCACATCTTCGCCATCGGCGACATCGTTGGCCAGCCCATGCTGGCGCACAAGGCCGTGCATGAAGCGCATGTAGCTGCGGAAGTGATAGCAGGTGAACTGCAGGGCAACAAGGAGTTGGCCAGCGCCGCATTCAATGCAAGGGTCATCCCCAGCGTCGCCTACACCGACCCCGAAGTCGCCTGGGTCGGCCTCACCGAAGACCAGGCCAAGGCGCAGGGCATCAAGGTCAAAAAAGGCCTGTTTCCCTGGACCGCATCCGGTCGCGCCATCGCCAATGGCCGGGATGAGGGGGTAACTAAGTTGCTGTTTGATGACTCTCCGGAGGCGCACGGCCACGGCAAGATTCTGGGCGGCGGCATGGTCGGCACGCATGCGGGCGAC
The DNA here is from genome assembly GCA_031392805.1 of Rhodoferax sp. Classification (GTDB taxonomy): domain Bacteria; phylum Pseudomonadota; class Gammaproteobacteria; order Burkholderiales; family Burkholderiaceae_C; genus JANYCG01. The sequence continues at coordinate 1,980 of JANMVO010000303.1, forward strand.
ATGATCGGCGAGATTGCGCTGGCGATTGAGATGGGGGCGGATGCAGTCGATATCGGCAAGACGATTCACCCGCATCCCACGCTGGGCGAGAGCATCGGCATGGCGGCGGAAGTGGCGCATGGTAGCTGCACTGATTTGCCGCCGGTGCGCAAGTAGACAACCAGACAACCACCTTAAGCCGCAGTGCAAAGCTCCAACCTTCACTGGTTCGGGCTTTTTGCTGGCTGGTTCATATGCCCGATTGAAAACTGGCGGCACAGCCGGCGCCGGACTATCAGACTGATCAGCGCGTCAGTTGGTGACAAGGCAATTCGGCGATTTAAAGACCCGGTTGCAGCAATACGAAACAGCCAGTTCCGACAAAGCCTTGACGAATACAAGCATTGCCGGCAAGGCCAAAGGCTTCACGGTACTTGTGGAGTGTTGGAATTAGTTGGAAGATTTCCCTCACCAGTTCGGACTTTTTGCTATTGGATCGGTCGTGGGATCGCTAGACCAACGCATACCGCGTCCCGCGCCCCTGCCCACTGATTGTGAGTAGCTGCTGCGCCACCAAAGCGGTGAGTTCGCGATAAGCCGTGGCGCGCGATACACCGCTGATGGCTGCGTATTTTTTTGTGCTTATGCCGCCTAAAAATCCACTCGGGTTGTCTGGCGTCGCGTTGGTCTGCCGCGCTTCAAAGAGTTTGAACAACACTTTGCGCTGGCTGTTGCTTAAGTCTGAATGCTCCGATTGCAGGCGATAGCTGAACTTGTTTTTGGCATTCGCCTGCGCCATTTGCGCGAGGCTCTCTAAGCAGGCTTTTTCCACACAGCCCAAAAACCAATGAATCCAAGCCGTGATGTCCATCTCGGCCTGCTTAGCCATGTCACATTTTGATGCGCGTTGGAGCTGCGCGTAGTAGCCCGCGCGGTCCAGCATGAACTGCTGCGACAAGCTGAACAACCGAAGTTCGCTTTGTATGTCTTCGGCCAAGCAGCGCTCTACCAGCGCGCGCCCAATGCGTCCGTTGCCGTCCTCAAATGGATGGATGACTTCAAACCAAATGTGCGCAATTGCAGCACGAATGAGTCCATCCGTCACGGCCTGCTTGCCGCTGATCCGGCCATCATTCAGCCACGCGAGCAGCGCCTTCATCTGTTTGGGAATATCTATGGAGTCGGGCGCCTGATAGTGGATAACATCGTTTTTCCCGAGCCGCTGCGTGACGATTTGCATGGGTTCGGCGTGTGTGCGATACGTACCTGCGTCAATTTTTGTGATGCCGCTGTAACCCGTGGGAAACAGCGCGGCTTGCCAGCCGTACAGAGCCTCGTCCGTCAGTGGTTGATGCCAGTTGCTCGTAGCCGCTTGAATGACGTCTAGCGTGGCTTCCGTGCGTTCGTCTTTGTGTGCCGGGGGGTCTGGCGTCAAGCCGAGTCGTCTCGCCGCTGAAGCACGCACAGACTTCAATTGCAGTACCTCGCCTTCAATCTGCGCGGTGGCCAGCGCTTCACCTGACCAGCCCGAGAGTTGCAGTTCACTGACATCCAGCAACTGAAGCTGTTCTGCCGCGCCCAGCAGCCGTCCCTGCGCACGGCGCGCTGCGACCAGCGCGGCTTGCAGTGCGGTTGAGTCAAAAGAAAATTGCGGCCAAAGTACCGATTGCCAAATCCACATGGAGCGAATTGTACGAATTTACGCTTTAACAGTGAAGCGTATTTTCAACATTTACGCTTCACATGCCGCCGACGCGGAAGTAGACCTGGACCGCGACCTGCTCGTTCTGGGTGCCGGCCCCGGCGGCTATTCGGCTGCGTCCCGATTTTGAGGTCGCAGACAAGGTGGCTCAAGCCCCCATCCGTTACTTTTTACGTGCGTGATAGCCCGAAAAACTCAACTGTTCCACGCCGTTTTCTGTCACCACACGCACAGCCTCGCCGCCTTCGGTCAAGGTCTCCAGCGCCAGCGCTTCGGTATCGGAGGTGGGCATGAGCAAGACCCGCAGCGTCTGCCCTGGTGCTTCCGTGACATTGACCTCGGCCATTAAAAAGCCGCGTTCTTCAATCAGGCGGATACGCTCAATGAGTTGGGTGTCGTCGCCCAGGTTGGTGATCTCGTATTCACCCAGGCGCTGGCGCCACGCGCCCAGGCTGGCGGGCGCTTCGATGCGCTCGCCTACCCGCAGCTCTTGCGTTCCTACGCGGGCGATGAGCAGTTCGTGACCCGCCACATTGCGCAGGCTCAGACCCACTTCGCCCAAAGACCCCAGGTTGACGTGAAACAAGCCGAGAACGGCGTACTCCAGGCCGAGCAAGCCGTCTTTACGCTGGCGCAGGCCAAAACTGCGGTCCATTGCGTGGGCGCGCAGGGCGTTGCCGTCCCGGCTGATGGCTGCGGGGCCGATGGCGGTGGCGTAGCTGCCCACGGCGGCTTGCAATGTGTCTGCCGGGATGGGGGTGTCTGCCCATTCAACCTTGGGCAGTTTCGGCTGCTGGATGCCGGTTTTGGCCTCCAGCGCAAGCGACAGCGCTTCGGTGGCCGCGTGGTCTACCAGGCCCATCGCGGAGTCTGAATTGGCCAACACCACGACGCCCAGTTTGTGCTGGGGGAGCAGGTACATCTGGCTGCGAAACATGCCAATCCATCCTGAATGGTGCGCCACTGGCCCGGCGTTTTGCAAGGTGGATTTACCCAAAGTGCTGAGCATCCAGCCCAGGCCGACCGAGAAATTCAGGTCGAGCGCCACGGCAGTGTTTTGTGGGCGCAGCATCTCGGCGATGGTCTCGGGTTTCAAAATCTGGCGTTCGCCCGATTTGCCGTTGGCAAACACCATGGACATGAAACGGCTCAGATC
>JANMVO010000351.1:0-2437 GCA_031392805.1 Rhodoferax sp.
CGCAGCGATAGATTCACTCAGCAGTGCTGACGGCCAGGCGTTGAAGGCTGCGATGCTGGGTGTGGCACAAAAACTGGCACAGGCCATTGTGCGTGATGGAGAGGGAGCTACTAAATTCATAACGATCAAGGTGGAAGGCGGCAAAACGGCGCCGGAGTGCCGCAAGGTGGCCTACGCCATCGCCCACTCGCCCCTGGTCAAGACCGCCTTTTTTGCCAGTGACCCCAATCTGGGCCGCATTCTTGCCGCTGTGGGATATTCCGGTATTGATGATCTGGATCAAAGTGGCATCGACTTGTTTCTTGACGACGTGCATGTCGCCGTGAAGGGTGGGCGCAACCCTATCTACCGCGAGGAAGACGGCCAGCGGGTGATGAAGCAAAGCGAGATCACGGTTCGGGTAGGGCTGGGCCGTGGCATGGCATCAGATACGGTGTGGACCTGCGACTTTAGCCACGAATATGTGACCATCAATGCGGATTACCGTTCATGAACGTGAAGTTTGAACATCTGCTGGCGCGGGCCGAGCAGCTCATCAGCCGTATTGAAGCGGTTCTGCCGCAACGTCTGTCGGACCCTGATTGGGACGCGTCAATTGCCTATCGTTACCGCAAGCGGAGTTCCGGCCACGGCACACTGGAGCCGGTGCGCCACGTCGGCGCCATGCGCCTGGATGACCTCAAAGAGATCGAGCCCCAAAAAGACAGAATTCAGCGCAACACTTTGCAGTTTGTCGAGGGCAAGCCGGCTAACAACGTGCTACTGACCGGCGCGCGTGGCACCGGCAAGTCGTCACTTATCAAGGCTTGTCTGAATGAGTATGCCCAGCAGGGCTTGCGATTGATTGAGGTGGACAAGGCGGACTTGGTTGACTTGCCCGACATTGTGGACGTGGTGTCGGCCCGCCCTGAGAAATTCATCGTGTTTTGCGATGACCTCAGCTTTGAAGAGGGCGAACCAGGTTACAAGGCGCTCAAGTCCATTCTGGATGGCTCAGTTGCCGCCACCACGCCCAATGTGCTGATCTACGCCACCAGCAACCGCCGCCACCTGCTGCCAGAGTACATGAAGGAAAACCTGAGCTACACCCACACGGAAGATGGCGAAGTTCATCCGGGTGAAGTGATTGAAGAAAAGATTTCCCTCTCAGATCGGTTCGGGTTGTGGGTGAGTTTTTACCCGTTTACCCAAGACGAGTACCTCATCATCGTGGCGCAGTGGTTGTCCGCGTTTAACGTCAGTGCACAAGCGATTGCGGCGGCACGGCCCGAGGCCTTGGTGTGGGCACTTGAACGGGGTTCGCGCAGTGGCCGCGTGGCCTGGCAATTTTCCCGGGATTACGCCGGAACACATTTTGCCTCTGCATGACAGACCAACCACTGGTCGCCGATGCAGGTCTGCCCCGTGAAGGCGGCACCAATCGCAAAGTGACCGAAGTCGCGGTGGGCGTATTGATCCGGCCTGATGGTGCCTTCCTGCTCACATCCCGGCCTAAGGGAAAGGTCTACGAAGGTTACTGGGAGTTCCCCGGTGGCAAGCTTGAAACCGGTGAATCAGTGCAGCAGGCGCTGCGGCGCGAGTTACACGAGGAACTCGGCATCGCCATTGGCATGGCCGGGCTGTGGAAGATCGAGCTTGTCGATTACCCGCATGCGCTGGTGCGCCTGAATTTTTGCAAAGTGACCGACTGGTGCGGAGAGTTGCAAATGCGTGAAGGTCAGCGGTTCTCGTGGCAGCGACTGCCAGTGCAGGTTGCGCCTGTACTGCCCGGCACAGTGCCCGTGCTTCAATGGTTCGCTGACGAGCAAGGATTCTCGGGCGCTACATACGCCTCAGCAATCATGAGTTAAGGCGACAATATGGGTCTTGAAACGCGCATGGAACATAGAAATCATGTCGCACTGCTGGCCGCCCGTTGATTCCATTTCCATTTCAATCGGACAGGTCGTTGCACCTCATAGCCGTGCTAAAGCACTGTCTTCGTCGGTGCGCCTTGGGACACCAAGCCCGTAGAGTAGCGTTTGGCGTGCATGACGGACTGTTTATCGAAAACCCGCCAAACATCGCCAAATCAATCCCGCTTCAGGCCCGTGCCTGAATTGAAAAATACTGGCTTCCCCAGCAGACTCAGCAGAATGGTCACTGCCAGCCCCGCCGCCACGCCAAATACGCCAGCCGAGACTGGCTGAATGTCGAACCAGAGACCATGCCCCTGAAGTCCGAGCGCCGCCCGCACTTGAGCGAGGTTGGTGACCATGTAGTAAACGGTGACGCCCAGGCCAGCCAGCATGCCCCCCACGGCCCCGGCGTAACTGGTTCTGTTCCAGAAAATGCCCAGCACCATCACCGGGACAAAGGCCGCGCCCGCCAGCGAAAACGAAGCCGACACCAGATAGAGGATGTCTGCCGGTCGTTGCGCCGCCACATAAGCCGCTGC
>JANMVO010000455.1:0-2246 GCA_031392805.1 Rhodoferax sp.
GGAACGCGGTTCGCAGTAACCGCCCCAATTGCACACCAGCCTCAAAGATGGGGTCGCCCCGCGCGGCTGAGCCAAATCTGGCCAGCGCTGCGACTGCACTGGCGTTGCCGCTCATCACCGAAGCTGCCAAATGAACCAAGGCTCGCGTCCGAGCATGATCCAGCTGAAACGCACTTGGGCGTCAACTGCCAAAATCACTTCTGGCAACTGAACCTCCCCGATTCGCAGGTCGAGTTTGGCGCGCAACTTGATCACCTCTGGATCTTCATCCTCTGCCGGCAGCGCTGACAGGTGGAGTTCATCGTCTACGCGCAGCACGCCATTGCGCGCGGCGGCGGCCACTGCATCCACGCCAGCGCGTACCTTGGCCAGTAACGGCTCCAGAAACGTGCTCGCTTTGGCCGGCAATGACAGGCGTGCATAGTGGCGTTTGGCTTCTTCCTGCCAGCGCTCATCGGTAAAGAACAGACGTGCGCGGCCACGGAAACTCAGGCTGTGCTCGATCCACACCGAACCGTTGCGCACGGCACGCCTCAATGAAAACAGGGTGGCCACCTCCAAGGCCCGAAAAGCCCGCTCCCGGTCGGTGCCAGCGATCGCAGCACTCCAGAGCGAACCCAAGCGGGGGGGCGTTGATCTCAACAGGTAATTCCCGAAGCTTTTCCACATATAGTTTCGTCAATTGGGCCAAGGCTGTGGTCACCGGGTGCTCGCTATTGGCCTGCCAGGGCAGCTTGGTGATCTCGGCCAACAAGGAGCGCACGGGACGTATGGCGTCAAACAAACGCTCACGCACCACCGAGGCCCGGCTGGGTGGTTTGCCTTGTTGGCTGGCACTGACCAGGGCAACAATTCGGGCCCGCAACTCCGCGTCTTGAAGTTCACCCTGGGCGACCAAACCAGACAGCTCTGCCAGCAATGTCTTGTACAGGCCAGCCCAATTGACCGTTTCCGTGACACCTGCTGCGACCGTGCGCCAGAGATCGGCAACGCGCCGTTGAATCATCAAAATGGCTTGGTCTGTGCTGGTGAACAGGCAGTACCGTAAAAAGCAGGCAACCTCCACTGTGCGAGCGGGTTCTTTGATCCTGGCCCCCGCCGAGGGCGGCCTTGAGGCCAGGCGGCGTGCATAGCGCCGCACAATGAGACCGGACAGGTCGTCCAGGTGTTTGTGGACATTCAGGGCGTACAGCAGTTCGATTCGCTCGAACACTTCGCTGATTTGCCTGGTTGAGTGTTTGGCCGGTGCCGCCCACAGCCAGCTCTGCTGGGTTTGCCCATCCGGGCGCAATGCGGCCATGGCATCTCGCCAGCGCACCAGCAGTTCGGGTGGCACCACTGTCGCAATCGTCTCGGCCGTTTCTTCTTCGAGTTGTCCCAGCGCCGCTGTGACCAGGACGCGGATGTCACGGTCGCGTGGGATTAGGATCTTGCTTTGGTACAACCAGCGCCTGGCGAATACGAGCAATTGATCCCGATCGGCACATCGAGCCACCTCATCACGCAGGGTGCGTACCAAGGCGCGACGTTGGTGCTCCGTCATCAATTTGAACCCCAGAACATCACAAGCCAACTGGTGATGGTCAAAGAGGGTTCGACCACGAACATACAGGGCTCGCAGGGAAGCCAATTCAGGGGCGGTGATGCCGATTTCGTTGCCCAGATGCTGCCACAGCGTTGCCGCAACGATCCGCACCGAATTCAGCATGCGCCCGCTCAAACGCAAGAAACCTATATGCAGTGCCAGGCCAAGCTTGTGGGCGTTGCCGCGGCGGGCGTGGATGAGCTCACGCTCTGCGCGGCTGTACGTGAAAAAGGACTGCAGCTCGAAGGTGCTGATGTCGCGTGGCAGCTCTCGCAGGCCAAGGTAGGTTGTGTGCCAGCTTTGCATCTCGTGTCTCCGGTGATTGGGGCAGACACAATACGCCCGAAAAGAGTGAACAGGAAAACCAATGAAATCAAGGGCTTATCAGACCACCCCTACGCCAGTGCTCGATCTCCTACCGTCACTTTTGCCAACGAAAACAAATCGACCCCGCCATGGACTCCGGTGAGTCCAAACCTTGCCTATCCGGTTGATTGCCAATCATGCTGTCGGGTGAATCCACTCACCGCTGTAGAGCGTCTCGTAGGTGGGTGCCGAAGCATGCGCCGCGAGGCCCAGAGCAGAGTTGAACGCGGTCATTGGGTAGAAGCGCCGGTTGAAGCGAAACACAAATTCATTGAGGTAAGCCTGTAAATGCTGC
>JANMVO010000472.1:0-1812 GCA_031392805.1 Rhodoferax sp.
CCCGCGCCCGGCTGACCGCGCCCGGCTGCTGGGAGACGCCCAGCGCATGCTGGCCAATGAGGCAGTGCACGGGTTTTTGTACCAACCGCAATGGATCACGCTGGCCAACAAAAACCTCAAGGGGCTGTGGAAAGACATGCCAATTTTTGTGAATGATCTGTCATCTCTCTCCTGGAGTTGAGTTCGTTGACCACCGCATTGCATGACCTCGCAGCGGGCGAACTGCTGCGCGCCTACCGCAGCCGAAACCTGTCGCCCGTTGAAGTCACACAGTCGGTCCTGAACCACACCGCGCAGTGGGAGCCGCACATTCACGCCACTTACCTGCTGCGGCCAGAGGTGGCACTGGCGCAGGCCAAGGCCTCTGAAGCACGCTGGCTGAAAGGTGCGCCTTGCGGGCTGTTGGACGGTGTGCCGGTCACCATCAAAGACAACATCGCTACACGGGGCGACTCCACGCCGCTGGGCACGGCGGCAACGGTGCTCACGCCTGCTGCGCAAGACGCGCCGCCCACCGCGCGGCTGCGCGAAGCCGGTGCCGTCATCCTCTGTAAAACCACCATGTCCGACTACGGCATGTTGTCCAGCGGGTTGTCCAGCTTTCACCCGCTGGCGCGCAACCCGTGGGACGTGAGCAAGACGCCGGGTGGCTCTAGCGCCGGTGCCGGTGCTGCGGCAGCGGCGGGCTATGGGCCGCTGCATATCGGTACCGACATTGGCGGATCGCTGCGTCTGCCGGCGGGCTGGTGCGGCATCTTCAGCCTGAAACCCAGCCTGGGCCGCATCCCGATTGACCCGCCTTACACCGGTCGCGCCGCCGGGCCGATGACGCGCACGGTGGCCGATGCGGCACTGATGATGCAGGTGCTCTCGCTACCGGATGTGCGCGACAGCATGAGCGTGGCTTACCAGGCTTTGGCGTGGGATGATTTTGATCTGGGCACCGAGCTGCTGCGTGGACTCAAAATTGGCCTGCTGCTGGACGCAGGCTGCGGCATGGCGCTGCAACCCGAGGTGCGCATTGCGATTGAAATGGTCGCCAAGCTGTTCGAACTAGCCGGTGCAAACGTCGAGATCATGAAGCCCTTCATGACCCCCGCCATGCTGGACGGCCTGGACCACGCCTGGCGCATGCGCTCGCACCTTGATCTGGCGGCCCTGCCAGCCGACAAAAAAGCCAGTGTGCTGCCCTACATCACCCAATGGGCCGACAGCGCCGCCAGCATGACCGGGCCGCAAGTGTTCACCGCCACCAGCCAGGCCCACGTCACGCGCGTTGCAGCGGTCAACGCGTGCCGCGCCTTTGACTATGTGATCTCACCCACGTCCCCCGTGGTGGCCTTCGCCGCCGAGTTGCCGTCACCCACCAACGACCCGCTGCACGGCCTGGAGCACATCGGTTTCACCGTGCCCTACAACATGTCGGAACAGCCCGCTGCCAGCATCAACTGCGGCTACACCCAAAGCGGCCTGCCGATTGGTTTGCAGATTGCAGGTCGGCGCTTTGATGACTTGGGCGTGCTACAGGTGTCGCGTGCGTTTGAGTTGCTGCGCACCGGGCAACGGCCTTGGCCGGTTGTTCCGTCATAAATACAGCCTCATTCCCTTCCGACAGGAATGAACATACAACATTCATGGTATCGTACGTGTTACATGAACGCGCTTGATGCCATAGGCAATACAATTCGCCGCAAAATTCTGATCGAACTGCGGCGTACGCCACTGCAGTGGGTGTTTTCGCCAAAAAGTTCTCTGTCAGCCGGCCGTCAATTTCCCGGCACCTGCGCGTTTTGCAGGACGCCGGGCTGGTCG
>JANMVO010000481.1:0-4251 GCA_031392805.1 Rhodoferax sp.
GGAAGCCTACCTGCGCATGGCGCTGAAGGCACAGAACCAATGCCGCATGACGCTGGAAACCCTGGCGACGATCAAGAATCCGCCCGTGGTGTTCGCGCGGCAAGCCAACATCAACAACGGCGGGCAGCAGCAGGTGAATAACGGGGCGGGGCCTGCGCTGACTGGCGCCCAGGCGGGGGGTGTCAAAAGTCTGGAGGCGCCGACAGCGGAAACCGCACTCGATCCCACGCAGGGATTTTTTCCCGCAATAGCTGAAAAACAATCAGCGGCAATCAAACGCTGATCGACCATGCCCCAGGCGATCCCGCGCACGCGGCGAAACATTGGACTGAACAAACCAGACTATTGGAAGGCAGCATGGCGAACGGATGGACACCCGAGCGGCGGGCGCGGCAGGCGGCGCTGATCCGCACCTGGCGACCGTGGGAGAAGTCCACCGGCCCGCGCAGCGATGAAGGCAAGGCCCGCACGGCGCGCAACGGTTTCAAGGGCGGAAGCTGGTGCGAAATGCGCGAGATGACCAAGGCGGTGAACGCGCTATTGCGCAAGCATCGGGACGGCCTGCGTCGTGTGCCTAAGTGAGTTGACTTTCGTGCATGGAAGGCGGGACACCAAGACCACGATGTCGATGCGGCCCCGCAACCAAGGGGGTAAAAACTTCCCTCTCCCCATGGGCGCATCCTCCCATGCCGGCGCACCGTATCTCGCTGTATGCTGGGCCCGATCACAATTGCTTTTGGGGGTAATCGCATCCGAACAATTCTTGGCATCACGTCGATCTCCATTGCGGCGATCCTTAGTGGCTGCATTGGCGTTGCGGCTGTGACAGGCCCGATGATCATGCCCGAAGGTCGCGTGAACCGCTCGGTCTTCGACATGTACCGCTCGGAGGAAGGCGCTCCGATGTTCCGGTACCGAGTCCTCCACTTCAGCGCGCAGAGCAAAGACAGGCAGCAGGACAACGCCCAGCAGTGGCTGCAGGAATGGTTCAAGGCAAATAGCTACTGCAAGAGCGGCTACGACATCCTCTCGAACAGCTATGAGCCTTTTCCGCGCGCCGTGTTTGGGCTTGACCCGTTCACCATCGGCGGGTCCGTGGTGGCCATCGGCAAGTGCAAACCTCTAGTGACCAGCGCCGCAGCACCGTAACTGTCCACCAACCGGCTCACTGACGCCGCGAGAAACGACCTGCCCGCCGCGTGCGGGTTTTCTTTCGTCTGGTGTTGGTGGCTACACGGTACACAATCCGGTACCCCTGGCTACATGGTGGCTACATGAGAATTAAAAGCCGCAAATTAAAAAGCCCCGTGCTACTAATTTAGTATCTACGGGGCTAGTGTCTGCAAGGCTTGTAAGTGGCTCCTCGACCTGGGCTCGAACCAGGGACCTACGGATTAACAGTCCGGCGCTCTACCAACTGAGCTATCGAGGAACAAGCCTCTAATTATAGCGTTATTTATAACGTTATTTTCGGCCTCAAAAACTGGTCTGTAGGCCCAGGCGCAGGGTGCGTGCTGCGCCGGGAAACAGATAGACGTGGCCAAACTGGAAAGGGGACTCTTTCCAGTAGCGCCTGTCAAACAGATTCTCAACACCCAGCGTCCAGGTGGTGGGCGCTGAGCCAATTTTGCTGTCATAGCGCAATGCGGCATCAAAACGTGTCCAAGCGGGCAGGGTGATGGAGCCGTCGGCCAATACCGAGCGCTGGCCCTCATGCGACATGCTGCCTTGCAGCGCCATGCCTGGCACGCCGCTGATGCGCCAGGCGGCCTGGGCGCGCAGTACCCAGTTGGGCACGTTGGTCGGATGCTGGCCGTTGGCTGCGGGGTTGAGCACGCTGCCCTGGCGCACGGCGTTGATCAGCGTCACACCGCCGCCAAGCCGCCATGGGCCTTGCGCCCACTGCGCGCTGGCCTCCAGCCCGCTGTGCACCGCCTGGCCGTCGTTCTGGCCCAGGCAGGGGGTGATGCCGAGGTAGTTGCAGTCGTCCAGATTGGTCACGGGCCGGATGATGCGAAACAGCGCCAACTGCCAGCTCAAATCTTGCGGCGCGTCCTGCTGGCCGGTTTGCTGACCACCTTTGAGGCCCACCTCCACCTGGCGCGATTTGAGCGCAGGCAGCGCCGCGCCCGCATTGGTGTACTGGGAAGCTTTGTTGGGCACCACCTGCGCTTCCACCCCCTCGCCATAGCTGGCATAGGCGGTCTGGCCGCTGCCCAGCAAGTAGCTGGCCGCCAGCCAGGGGGTGCTCAGGTTTTCGCTGAAGGCGGAGGGGCGTGAGCCATTGGTGCGAACGCTGTTGCGCTGCAGGTGCGTGTTGCGCAGCCCGAGCCAAGTGGTAAAGCGCCCGTTCCAGCGGATCGCATCCTGCACCGAGAACTCAAGCGAGCGCTCATCGCGGTTGGTGTTCTGGTCGGCCAGCGTCGGGTCGGCCGGCACAATGGCGGTGCCTGCAACGTTGCCCACGCCCACCAAGTTAAAGGCCTGCATCTGGTTGCGGGTGCGAACCGTGCTGGCCAGCAAGCCAAAGCCAAGGTCATGCGCAACACCGCCGGTTGTGAGCTTGCCCTTGAGGTTCAGCGAGGCCGCTTGTTGATCACGCCGCTCGTTCTCGCTGCGGTAGTCATACAGGTCGTAGGTGCCGTCGGAGCAGTAGCGGTCGAAATTGTTCTCCGCGCTGCAGCCAAAGCCATAGGCCAGCCGGTCATTGGTTTTCAGCCGCTGGCTGCCCACTTGCGCCGACCAGCGCCAGTCTTTGTTGATGGACTGCTCAAAGCGGATGCTGCCCGTCAGCGCATCAAAGTCTGAGGGCTGCGACCAAGTCTGGTTGTTCAGGTTCAGGCGCGGGTCTACTGGTGCGGGCAAGGTGTTGCCCAGAATGCTGAAGCCAGCCTGGCTGGGTTGCGACTTGTGGCTCCATTCAAATTCGGCTTCCAGCACCGAGTCGCGGCCGACGCGCCAGTCAGTGGCCAGCGAGACCAGGCTGCGCTGGCCATTCAGGTTGCGCGTGAGCGGGCGCAATTCTTCCTGGGCCACGTTCAGGCGGTAGCCAAAGGCCTGCCTGTCGCCAAAACGGCCACCCAGGTCAACGCCGGCCAGCACACTGCCGCGGGCAGCGGCTTCAAGCCGAACCTGGCGCAGGTTTTGCTCGGTCGGGCGCTTGACGACATAGTTCACCAGACCGCCGGGTGCGCTGGTGCCGGCCTGGATGCCGCTGGTGCCTTTGAGGATTTCAATGCGTTCCTTGTTGTCCAGCGGGATCGAGGTTTCCGCGCTGATGGGCAAGCCTTCGCGCCGGTAGTTGTAACGGTTGTCCAGCGTGAAGCCGCGCACGCTGATGTAGTCCCAGTAGCCGGGCGAGTTGTAGGCGTCGCTCACCGAAGCATCAAATTGCGTCAGGTCGGCCAGGCGGCGCGCACCCACAGCCTGCAACTGCTCGCGGCCCACCACGGTGGCGGAGATGGGAACGTCTTTCAGCGGCACATCGCCAAAGCCGGTGATGTCGACCGCAGGCGACGCGGTGCGGGCGTTGATGACCACCGGTTTGAGCGTCGCTTCTTGTGCCGTGTTGCTGGCGGCGTTTTGGGCCAGAACCGGAATTGCTTCTGAAAAAATAGCTAATTGTGCAAATACAGCAAGGGCCATGGGCGATTTCACCTTGCATTGCTGATAAAAATTTGACATAACGCGAGTCCTTTCAGCGTCACATCAGGTCGGCCTGCGCGGACCAATGCAGACCGCTTGCAGAGCCCTTGACGGGCCCGACGAGAAAAGTGCGGTCAGATCCGGCACATGCTTGCCTGCGTGAGGATTACCACAATCAGGTTCAAGGGGACTTTCCCAGTCGTTGCAACAAAAGTCTCCTCGTCAATTCAGCGTTCGAACACGGGCGTCTCAACCCCTAAAACTTTATGCAGTTTTGTCGATGTGGTGGTGTATTGAAGCATCACTTTTTTGTCCGGGAAGATGATCGCGGCCGCGCCAAAAGCCGCCAGCGCGCACTCGTGAAAACCGCTCAGAATCAGCTTCTTCTTGCCGGGGTAGGTGTTGATGTCACCCACCGCAAAGATGCCAGGCACGGAAGTAGAAAACTTTTCAGTATCGACTTTGAGCTGCCTGCGCTCAATGTCCAGGCCCCAGTCTGCTACGGGACCGAGTTTGGGCGAGAGGCCAAAGAAAATCAGCAGCATGTCGAGCGGGACAGAGCTCGTGCTGCCATCCACGCCTGTTACGGTGATGGCGGACAAGCGG
>JANMVO010000490.1:0-4123 GCA_031392805.1 Rhodoferax sp.
AGGCAGTGCGCACCGCCCGGCCCGATGTGATTCTGATGGACATCAATTTGCCGGGCATCAGCGGTACAGAAGCGTTAAGAATCCTGCTGGCAGACCCGGCCACAGCGCGTATTCCGGTGGTGGCGATCAGTGCAAATGCCATTCCCGAAGATATCGAAAAGGGACTGAGGGCGGGGTTTTTCAGATACCTCACCAAACCGATCAAGATGAACAAGTTCAAGCAGGTACTGGACGAGGCATTTGAGCTTGCAGCATCCCGATCAGGCTTTCTGGCCAGCAGGGCAAGCCCAATCAGCAAGGGCAAGACCGGCCAGAGGGGCAAGGGGGGCGAGCCATGAAAACTTTCCCTGTCGTTTGCGTCGGCGGCTCAGCCGGCGGGCTGGACGCCTATATCCGGCTGCTGCAAAATTTGCCGGCTGACATGGGTGTGGCGATTGTCATCGTCAATCACATCACCCTCATGCCAACGCAGCTGCATGAAGTGCTTCCCCGCTTCACCACCATGCCGGTTGACCTGATCAAGGAAAACCTGCTGATTGAGCCCAACCATGTTTTTATCATTCCCGCGAATCGGGATTTGCATGTTGAGGATGGCGCGTTCCATTTAAAGCCGATATCCAAGCCCCGCGGCTGGCCTGATGTCATCACGGTTTTTTTGCGGTCGCTGACCGATTGCTGGGACGGGAAGCTGATCGCCGTGATTGTTTCCGGCTATGACGGCGACGGTGCCGCAGCCCTGTGCGGCATCCAGGAAGTTGGCGGCATCACCATCGCGCAAAAATTGAGCAGCGCAGCCCAGCCCGACATGCCCCAAAGCGCCATTGCCAGTGGCTGCATTGATTTTGTTTTGTCGCCAGAAGACATTGCGCAGGAAATTATTCGAATTGCGCGTGCTGAAGATGGCCTGCGCCAAAACCAGGATTCAGGGAAGACTGGCTTAAATTCAAAATATCTGTGACTGTTAAAAAAGGAAGAAATCAAAATGGTGAGTACCACCGATATTCTTGACGCCACAATCCTGATCGTTGACGACCGGGCGATCAACGTGCAGTTGCTTGCACAAATACTGCGCGAGGCAGGCTACACCCATGTGACCTCCACCACAAACCCGCAGGAGGTGTGTGCGCTGCACCGCAAAAACCACTACGACCTTATTTTGCTCGACCTGAAAATGCCGGTGATGGATGGGTTTGAGGTGATGGAGGGCCTGAAAGCCGACGGGACTGACGGCTACCTGTCGGTCATCGTGCTGACGGCCGAGCCAGGCCACAGGCTGCGCGCGCTGCAAGCCGGTGCAAAAGATTTCATCAGCAAGCCGTTTGATCTGCTGGAAACGAAGACACGCATCCACAACATGCTGGAAGTGCGGCTGTTGTACAAAAAACTGGGCGACTACAACAAGGTGCTGGAACAAACCGTTGCCGAGCGGACGGTCGAATTGCAAATCAGCGAGAGCCGCTTTCGCAGCCTGACCGAGCTGGCCTCCGACTGGTACTGGGAGCAAACCGCCACCGGCGACTTCACCACCGTGTCGGGTCCGGTTTTCGAGATGTTGGGCATCAACGCCGCGTCGCTTTTCAGCGAACGCCGCGAGGGTGAAACAAGCGGCTGGAACGAAGCCGAGCGACAACTGCTCCAGGCCAAAATTGCAGCCCGGCAGCCGTTCCTGGATTTCGCGTTCGGCCGCGTCGATGCTGATGGCACTCAGCGCCAGTTTCGGGTGAGCGGAGAGCCGATGTTTGACAAGGCCTGCCGCTTCACCGGCTTTCGCGGAATTGGCGTAGAAACGACGGCACGGAAATAGACCCCTTGTCGCGATCACACAGTCCGGATCAAAACCACCTGCTTGGCGCCATGCCCGCAGCGGAACTGGAGCGCCTGAGCCCGCATCTGGAACTGGTCCTGATGCCGCTGGGTGACCTGTTGTATGAGCCCGGCGGGCAGATGCCGTATGCCTATTTCCCCACTACCTGTACAGTGTCGCTGCACTATGTCATGGCGTCTGGCGCTTCGACTGAAGTGGCTGGGGCAGGTCCCGAAGGCATGGTCGGCATTTCGCTGTTTCTGGGGGGCAACACCACGTCAAGCTCGGCCGTGGTGCTGACGGCGGGCCACGCCTACCGCCTGCCGGGCAGCCTGCTGAAGCAGGAATTCAACCGCACCGGCAGCCTGCAGCGTTTGTTGCTGCGCTACACCCAGGCACTGCTGACACAGATGTCCCAGATCGCAGCCTGCAACCGGCACCATTCGGTGGAACAGCAACTTTCGCGCTGGCTGCTGACAACCCTTGACCGCGTCCCCCGGGGTGAACTGGCCATCACCCAGGAATTGATAGCAAGAACACTTGGCGTGCGCAGGGAGGGAATCACGGAAGCTGCTGCCAAATTGCAGCATGCCGGGTATATCCGCTACCGGCGAGGCCATATCGCGGTGCTGGATCGGGCCGGGCTGGAGACCCAATCGTGCGAGTGCTACGCCGTGGTTAAAAATGAATTGCGCCGCCTGCTGCACAAACTGCCAGACGCCCGGCACCTTGTTTCGGTGGTCAATGGCAGCCCCCACCCCGGCCATCACCCCTAATTTAACAAGACGATATCCAGATCTACATCCGGTCCCGCTGAGCCAGCGAGGGGAACAGCCGCCACCATGACAGCGCAACAATCAAGGTGCCCATACCGCCCAGCACGACCGAGCCAATGGGACCCAGCCACGCGGCGGTGACGCCCGACTCAAACTCACCCAGCTGGTTGGATGCGCCAATGAACACCGAATTGACGGCGCTCACCCGCCCCCGCATGGCGTCGGGCGTTTCAAGCTGGACCAGGGTCTGGCGCACCACAACGCTAACCATGTCGGCCGCGCCGGACACCGACAGCGCCACCAATGACAGCACGAAGCTGGAAGACGCGCCAAACGCCACCATGGCCAGACCATACACGCCCACCGCCAGCAGCAAGGTGCGCCCGACGCGCCGCTGCAGCGGCCAGCGGGCCAGTATGACCGAGGTCAGCAAGGCGCCCACCGCTGGCGCGCCACGCAGCAAGCCCAGCCCCCAGGGGCCGACGTGCAGAATATCTTTGGCAAACATCGGCAGCAGCGCCGTGGCACCGCCCAGCAGCACGGCAAACAGGTCGAGCGACACGGCCCCCAGAACCGCCTTGCGCTGGCAGATGAAAATGACACCGGCGAAAACCGTGCGCAGGGTCACGGGCTCGCGCGGGCGGGGCGCATGGTCATAGCGCAGGCGCAGCATGAAGCCACAGCCCAGCACAAACAGCAAGCTGCAGGCGGCGTACACGGCGCTGGCCCCGGCAATAAAAATAACGCCACCCAGGGCCGGGCCGCCAATCACCGCTGCCTGGATGCCTGCTGAACTGAAGGCGGTGGCGCGCGGCAGCATAAAAGCCGGCACCAGCAGGGGTGTCAGTGCCTGCTGCGCTGGCATCTGGAAAGCCCGGGCCGTACCCAGCGCTATCGACGCGCCCAGCAGCACATCGCGCGATACCACGGGCACCCAGCGCAACCACACGTCCCAGACTGACGACGCTGCAAGACCGGCATCCGCCGGGCGGCTCAAACCCTGGGACGCCCCCAGCAACAGCAGTGCCACGGCCAACTGGAGGACCAGACAGGCGGCCACAATGCGGCCCCGGTGCACGCGGTCGGCCACGTGCCCGGCCACCAGCGTCAACAGCAACGCGGGAAGAAACTGGTACAAGCCCACCAGGCCCAAATCCCAGGCGCTGCCGGTGAGCTCGTACATCTGCCAGCCCACCGCGACCAGCAGCATCTGGTTGCCGGTGGCGCCAAACAGGCGCGCAAACCACATGCGCATGAATGCGCGCTGGCGCACGAGGTCAGAGAAAGAATCCAAGGGCGGCAATGTCAGGTTGATGCGGGGCAGAGTCAGGCAGATTAAGGGGTTCCAAGCCCAAACCGGCGGAATTTAAACCGTCAGTGCCGCGCATTCCACGGATTGATGACCTTCAAACCAGCGGCTTCAAATGGACCGGTGTCTCGCGTTGCGACAATCAAACCATGGGTCGTGGCGGTAGCGGCAATGTAGCCGTCTGCGGGCGCGATAGCCTTCCCCTGGGCCCGTGCACGGGCACGAAGCACCGCG
>JANMVO010000555.1:0-2727 GCA_031392805.1 Rhodoferax sp.
GGGGGGTTAAAGCCTTTACACCCACCTCCATGAACCTGCACTTCGTCAAACGCGGCCAGGGCAAGCCCCTGCTCCTTCTCCATGGCATCGGCGGCAGCTGGCGCTCCTGGAACCCGATCATCGATGGCCTGGCTGCGCAGCGCGAAGTCATCGCGATTGACTTGCCCGGCCACGGCCAAACCCCCGCACTGACCGGAGAAAATTCTATCTACACGCTGGCAGACGCCGTGGTCGCCTGGCTTGAAGAAAACCAGCTGACCGGCATTGATTGCGTCGGCTCGTCGATGGGCGCGCGTCTGGCGCTCGAACTGGCCCGGCGCGGCGTCGTCGGCGCGGTGGTGTCCTTGAACCCCGGGGGGTTCTGGAAAGGCTGGCAGGTGCCGGTTTTCTACTATTCCGTGGCGGCGTCGGTGCGTCTGGTGCGGGTGTTGCTACCCTTGATGCCTGCCATCACGGGCAATGCGCTGGGGCGAACGTTACTGCTGGCTCAGTTTTCGGCGCGACCCTGGAAGGTGCCGGCCGGGGTGGCCCTGGCCGAAATGCAGAGCTTCGCCAAAACCACCAACTTTGACGAGCTCTTGAGGCAGCTTGCGTATGGCAAAACCCAGGAAGGCGCGCCGCGAGGCAGCATCAAGGCGCCGCTGGTCATTGGCTGGGGACGGCAAGACCGGGTCGTGCTTCCCAGCCAGGCCGCCCGCGCGCTGGCGGCTTTTCCTGATGCGCAACTGCACTGGTTCGACAGCTGCGGGCATTTCCCCCACTGGGACCAGCCCGCGCAAGCCACGCAGCTCATCCTCTCGACCGTCCAGTAAGCCACTGAATCCGGTTCGTTTTTTTGCCCAATCAACCCACCCAGTTGATCAAGCCACTCCAAGCCGTTGCCAGCACCACAATGCCAAACCCAATGCGGTACCAGGCAAACGGTACAAAGCTGTGGGTGGCGATGTATTTCAGCAACCAGCGAATGCACAGCCAGGCGCTGATGAACGCGAACACGAGGCCCACCGCAAACATCGGCACATCGGTCATGGACAGCAGCGCGCGTTCCTTGTACAGGCTGTAGACACCCGCGCCGATGAGCGTTGGAATGGCCAGGTAAAACGAAAAGTCTGTGGCCGCCTTGCGCGACAGCCCCAGCAGCATGCCGCCAATGATCGTGGCGCCGCTGCGGCTGGTACCTGGAATCATCGCCAGGCACTGCACCAGGCCCACCTTCAGCGCGTCCATTTTGGTCATGGCCTCGACGCTGTGAATGCGCGCCACGGCCGGGTTCTTCTGCTGACGCCTTTCGGCCCACAAAATAATGAAGCCGCCAATGATGAACGTGCTGGCCACCACCACCGGGGTGAACAGATTCGCCTTGATGGCCTTGCCAAACAGCAGGCCCAGCACGACCGCCGGCAAGAAAGCGATCAGCACATTCAGGGCAAATTGCTGCGCCTGTTTTTCAGTCGGCAGCGCCACCACGGTATCGCGGATCTTTTGCCAGTACACCAGAATGACGGCAAAAATCGCCCCGGTCTGGATGGCGATGTCAAACACCTTGGCCTTGTCGTCGTCAAAACCCAGCAACGCGCCCGCAAGAATCAGGTGACCCGTGGATGAAATCGGAAGAAATTCGGTCAGGCCTTCGACGATGCCCATGATGGCGGCCTTGATCAGCAATGCAATATCCACGGGGGCTCCAAAAAAAGTTTGCCTGATTATCACCGTGTGCTGGTACAGGTCAGCCACAGGGCACCCGCTTTTCGCGCCGCCCGGCTGCATGTCACGCCGCGCACCCGGCACTTCGTCGCAAGGTGCTGGCCGCCCACAACCCGCCCCGGCAAAGTCCGCCTCACCCCAACTCGTTGCTCAGGAGAACACCATGACCATGACTATGTCACCCGCCATTGCCATCCACCTGAGCGCGGCCGTCAGCGCCACGCTGATTGGCCCGCTGGCCCTGTGGGCACGCCAGGGCCGCCGCACGCATCCGCGCCTGCACCGGGCCTTCGGCTATGCATGGGTCACGCTGATGATCGTTGCTGCCACCTCGGCCATTTTTATCCGCGACTTCCGGCCGCCCAACATCGCCGGCTACAGGCCCATCCACATACTCATCCCGGTGGTGTACGGCATGCTCGGCCTCGCCTTCTGGTTCCTTGCCAAAGGCCACATCAATGGTCACCGCAAGCTTATGCGAAACCTGTACGTCAGCGGCTGCCTGGTAGCCGGTGCCTTCACCCTGCTGCCTGGCCGCTTCCTTGGTAACCTGGTATTGGGCCAGTGGCTGGGGCTGATTTCCGCCATTCCCCCCATTTCCCAAGCGCCAAAAGGAACACCCATGATTACCCAAATCCTGATCAACACGCCCCTGTGGGTCTGGGGCCTGCTGGCCGCGCTGCTGGCGCTTGGCTTCAGCCAGGCGCGCAGCCGTACCGCAGGCGTCGCCCGCATCACCTTGCTGCCACTGGGGCTGGGCGCTTTCTCGCTGTATGGCACCGTCTCGGCCTTCGGCGCCACACCCACAGTCATTGGCAGCTGGCTGGCCGCCACCACCTTGCTGCTGCTCATCGTTACGCAGATGCCGCTGCCAGCCGGCGCGCGCTACGAAAGTGCCACGCGCCAATTCCATCTTCCGGGCAGCTGGGTGCCGATGGCGCTGATCATGGGCATCTTCATGACCAAATACGTCGTCGGCGTGAGTCTGGTGATGCACCCTGAGCTAAAAGCCAACGCCAACTT
>JANMVO010000291.1:0-17181 GCA_031392805.1 Rhodoferax sp.
ATCGAGCGCCAGCTTGACGCTTTTGAAGGGCAGTGGAAGGCCGCCCCCGACCATGTGGACGGGCACCAGCATGTGCACCAGTTTGCCGGTATCCGGCAGGCTCTGGTGGAGACGCTGGCGCGGCGCTATTGTGATCGCAAGCCGTATCTGCGAGTGTCCCGGGCCCCGGCGGGCCAAGTTGATTTCAAAAGCCGCGTCATCGCCGCGATGGGAGCAATTGCTATTGAAAAAATAGCTATTAGTGTACATATTTCAAGGGCTACAGCCTTATCTGGTGTTTATGGCTTCTCCGGATCGACGCAGGACTACGCGGCGCGCATGGCGCTCTGGTTGCAGACCTCGCCCTCTCAGACCATCATCATGTGCCACCCTGCGCTGACGACTGAGCCTGGCGACAGCATTGGTGTTGCGCGCGCCCAGGAATTTGCGTACCTGAGCGGGGATGAATTTCCGGCCGCGCTGACGCGGTGTTCAGCCACGCTGACAAGAGGCGGTGATTGGTAAACTTCGCGCCGTGAACACACCCTTCAATGAACGACAAAAAACCTGGCTGTCCCTGACATTGCTCTGGGCGCTGCTGCTGGCACTGGCGGCGCTGCGGCCTCTGGCTGTGCCCGATGAGGGGCGCTATGGTGAGGTCGGTCGCTGGATGCTGCAAAGTGGCGACTGGCTCACGCCGCGCCTGGACGGCATTCCGTTTTTTCACAAGCCACCCTATCTGTACTGGCTCCAGGCCATGTCGCTGGCCACTTTTGGCGTCAACGCGTGGGCGCTGCGGCTGGTGCCGGCCCTTCACGCGGGTTTGATGCTGGTGGCGCTGTATGTGTCGGCGCGCGCGATCACGACTGAACACATTGCGCGGCGCGCGGCCCTCATGCTGGGCACCAGCCTGACGCTGCTGATTGGCGGCCAGTACATCAACCACGACATGCTGGTGGCCACCTGGATTGGCGTCGCGATCTGGTGCTTTGCGTTTGCGTTCATGGCCGGTGACAGGCCGCACGCCACACTGGCCCGTGTGGGCTTTGCGGCCTGCGCTTTGGGCATGCTCAGCAAGGGGCTGATTGGCATGGCCTTGCCGGGCCTGGTGCTGTTTGTCTGGTTGCTATGGACACGCCAGTTCCGAAAAGTTCTCTACCTGCCGTGGCTCAGCGGGCTGGCATTGTTGGCCATCATCGTGGTGCCGTGGTTTGCCCTGGCGCAGCAAAAATATCCGCAGCTGCTGAACTACATGTTTGTGCACCATCAGCTTGACCGCTACACCGCCAGGACTTTCAACAACCCGCATCCCTGGTGGTTTTACCTGCTGGCCATTGGGCTGCTGTTGTTCCCCTGGGCGCTGTTCGCTCTGGCACAAATTCGCGGCAAGGCGCGAACTGCATCGGGCGGTGCAGCGTTGAAAAGCGGCTGGCTCAGCCTGTGCTGGATATGGGTCATTGCCATCACGGTTTTTTTCTCGGTCCCCAGCTCAAAACTGGTCGGTTATATCCTGCCGGTGATTCCGGCGGTGGCACTGCTGGCAGCGTTGGGCTGGGAGCGGGCCATGGTGCACCGCGCTTATGCAGGCAAGCTTTTTGCGGCGCTGTGCCTGGTCAATATCGGCATAGCCACGGCCATTGTTCTCGGCGTGGGCGGGGTCACGGCTACCTCCCGCACCCAGGACGTCGCGCGCATCCTGGCCTGCCAGGCCAAGCCCGGTGATACCGTTTATGTGTCAGGCGGCTTTCCTTACGATCTGCTGTTTTACGCCCAAATCGCCAAGCCTCTGGTGGTGCTGGATGACTGGGACTATCAGCGCAAAAATGCGGGCGACGGCTGGGAGCGCGAGCTTTTTGAAGGCGCGGACTTCGACGCCAAAGCCGCCCAGGTGCTGCAACCCAGGAGCGTGCTGGCGGGCGCCGGTCAGGTCGGTGGCAACTGGCTGGTCATGCCCAAAGATTTGAAACTGGCAGACACTTGGCCCGGTTGGGCGCTGGTGACCGCCGGCGCTGGATGGAATCTCTACAAATCTGCCAGCCAGACCAGTCCGGCCGGCCGGGCGAGCGCAGGCGCAGCAAGCACCTCAGCGCCGGAAGGCCCAAAACCGGCTGAGCACAAAGGTTTGCCCGGCTGCAAACGCTAGCGCGAAAAACAGCGCCAGCAGCGCGGGCCAGTCGAAGGCGCGAAAAAACAGCATGAAGACCAGCTCATTGGCGGCAAAGCCCGCCAATGCCGTCACCAGAAACCGGCCAAAGCTGGTGCGCACGCTGGTGCCGGCATCACGAAAGCTTAAATGCCGGTGCCCGGCAAAGCTGACAAAAAAAGCCACACAAAACCCCAGCGCGTTCGCCAGTTCGGGCCACATGCGGTGTTGGGCCAGTTGAAACACCGCCATGTGGGTGATTGCCGCCACGCCACCCACGCCCAGGAACCAGCGGGTGGATGCGCTCAAAGCAGTGACGCCTCTTGCCGAACGGATTTCAAAGTGATGACATTGCTGGCGTCAAAAGGGGGTGCCAGTCCCATGCCGCTGCGCTGGCTGATCAGGTAGGCGGGGCGCTGTTTCACTTCTTCATAAATCCGGCCCACATACTCGGCCAGAATGCCAACCGAGAGCAACTGGATGCCGCTAAAGAACATCATGCCGACCACAATCGTGGCATAGCCGGGCACGGCGATGCCGAGCACAAAAAACTCCATGACCACCCAAGCACCATAGCCCAGCGCGACGCCAGACAGTGCCAACCCCAGCCAGGTCAAGGCCCGCAGCGGCGTGGTGGAAAACGCGACCATGCCGGTCAGTGCCAGAGAGATGGACCCACTCAGCCCAAAATTGCTGACGCCGCCAGCGCGTGGCAGCGGTTCATAGTCGATGGCGGTGCTGTTAAAGCCGACCCAGGCATAGAGCCCTTTCATGAACCGGTTGCGCTCGGGCAGACTTTTCAGGGCCTCGACAACCTGGCGGTCCATGAGCCTGAAATCACCGGCATTGGCCGGAATTTTCACCCGGCTACCCCAGTTGACCAGCTTGTAAAACAGCGCGGTCAGGCTGATGTGCAGGCTTGACTGGTCGTTGCGGGTTTTGCGCACGGCATACACGACATCCGCGCCGTGCTTCCATTGTTGTAGCATATCAGGCAATAAGGACGGGGGGTGCTGACCGTCTGCATCCATCAGTATGACCACATCGCCACGCGCGGCGTCGAGTCCGGCAGTCAGTGCGGGCTCCTTGCCAAAGTTGCGCGAGAGCTTTAAATACACCACAGCCGGATGCCTGGCGCACAGTTGTTGCATCACTTGCGTGGTGTCGTCACGGCTGCCATCGTCCACGACGATCAGCTCAATCTGATTTGAGAGCGTTGCCAATACGGCCAACACCTTGGGAACCAACTCCGTGAGGTTGCGCGCCTCGTTGAAGGCGGGCAGTACGCAGGAAATGGAGGGAGACAGGTTGGATCGGGTCGTCATGGGCGCATCATGCCAAAAGAAAACCCCGTCCAGACAGACTGGCGGGGTTTTTTTGTGGGGACCCCGGCTGACGGCCCGCTCCGATTGACTGGCTGAGCTTACTTGCTCAGGCAGTCTTTCATAAAGCCTTTGCGCTCGTCGCCCTTGAGCTTCTGGGAACCGGCGTCTTTGTTGCAGGTTTTCATTTTGTCCTGCTGGCTGACCTTCTTGGCGCTCAGGCATTCTTTCATGAACGCTTTGCGCTCGTCGCCCTTCTTCTCACCAGCGTCCTTGTTGCAGACACCCATCTTGCTTTGCTGCTCGGTTTTGGCACCATCGGCAGCATTGACCGGGCCATACGCCAGCCCAAAAGCGAGTGTTAGACCCATGGCAATCACCGTTGCTAGTTTTTTCATCACATATTCCTTGAAGTGAGGCGGTTAAAGGGAGAATCGCGATTTGGATTCGAGCATACAACGCGCAGGATTGCAATCCCGTGGACACCCCGGTAACAGGTTGTTTACAAGTTGTTGGAAATTTGTTGAGTGAACATGTGGCGACGGGCCTCGTAAAATCCTGACATGCTGTCCGTAAAAAATGAATTGATTGAGGCGCTTGGCGCTGTTTTAGAGAAACTCTCACCTGGGGCCGGTGTCAAAGCCATTTTTGAGTCGCCCAAGGTGGCCTCGCATGGTGATCTGGCCACCACAGCGGCAATGCAGTTGGCCAAACCGCTAAAACTCAACCCCCGGCAACTGGCCGACAGTCTACGCACCGCGCTGTCAGAGACACCGGCGTTTGCGCGCTGGGTGGAAGCGGTTGACATTGCCGGGCCGGGGTTTATCAACATCAAACTCAAAGCCGCAGCCAAGCACGCCGTCGTGCTTGAGATCCTGAACCAGGGTGAGCGCTTTGGCAGCCAGCCGTCCAATGGCCGGCGAATGATGGTTGAGTTTGTGTCTGCCAACCCCACCGGTCCGCTGCATGTCGGCCATGGCCGCCAGGCCGCTTTGGGCGATGCCATCTGCAACCTGTTCCAGACGCAGGGCTGGGACGTGTACCGCGAGTTTTACTACAACGATGCAGGCCTGCAGATCGGCACGCTGGCCACCAGCACCCAGTTGCGTGCCAGAGGCTTCAAGCCCGGCGACCCCCAGTGGCCCAGTGGGGAGAATGCGCCCGCTTACAACGGCGACTACATTGCCGACATAGCCGCAGACTTCCTGGCTAAAAAGACGGTTCAGGCAGATGACCGTGAGTTCACGGCCTCCGGCGACATGGAAGACCTTGACGGCATGCGGCAATTTGCCGTGGCCTACCTGCGCCACGAGCAAGACCTGGACTTGCAGGCCTTTGCCGTCAAATTCGACAACTACTACCTTGAGAGCAGCCTGTACACCAGCGGAAGGGTTGAAGCGACAGTCAACAAGTTGATAGCGGCTGGCAAAACCTACCAGCAAGACGGCGCGCTGTGGCTTAAATCCACGGACTATGGTGATGACAAAGACCGCGTGATGAAAAAGAGCGATGGCAGCTTCACCTACTTCGTGCCCGATGTGGCCTATCACATCAGCAAATGGGAGCGCGGCTTCGACAAAGTGGTGAACATTCAGGGCACCGACCACCACGGCACCATCTCACGTGTGCGGGCTGGCCTGCAAGCCACGGGCGTCGGCATTCCGCAAGGCTTTCCCGATTACGTGCTGCACACCATGGTGCGCGTCGTGCGGGGCGGCGAGGAGGTGAAAATCTCCAAGCGTGCGGGCAGCTATGTGACGCTGCGCGATCTGATCGAGTGGACCAGCAGGGACGCCGTGCGGTTCTTTTTGATCAGCCGCAAGCCAGATACCGAATACGTGTTTGACATCGACCTGGCGCTAGCCAAAAACAATGACAACCCGGTGTACTACGTGCAGTACGCCCATGCGCGCATCTGCTCGGTGCTGGCCGTCTGGGCGGGCGATGTGGCGGCACTGAAGGCGGTAGACCTGGCGCCTCTGCAAAGCCCCCAGGCGCTTGGCTTGATGTTGGTGCTGGCCCGTTACCCCGAGATGTTGAGCGCCGCAGCCGTGGATTACTCGCCGCACGACGTGACCTTTTACCTGCGCGAGCTGGCCGCCGCGTACCACAGCTACTACGACGCCGAGCGAATTCTGGTGGACGATGAGACGGTGAAGCGCGCGCGGCTGGCGCTGGTGGCCGCCACCAAACAGGTGTTGCACAATGGTCTTGCGGTGCTGGGCGTTGGCGCACCTGAAAAAATGTGAATTAAGCCCAATAGTTACAAGACGGCATCCGTGAATCAGTCAATAAGGCAGTGCATGAAACAGCAGCGTGGCGGAACCATTTTGGGATTCATCATTGGCGTCGTGTTTGGTTTGGCTTCGGCGCTGGCGGTGGCGATCTATGTCACCAAAGTACCCGTGCCGTTTGTCAATAAAGGGCAAACCCGCACGGCTGACCAAGACGCGGCCGAGGCCAAAAAGAACAGGGACTGGGACCCCAATGCGCCGCTTTATGGCAAGAGCCCCGCCAAACCGACGGTGGCTGCGTCGGCACCCATTCCTGCGGTGAGCGCGAATGGTGCACCGCTTGCCGTCACCAACAAGCCCGAGTCCCCCAAACCCAATACTGCGGGCGGCAAAACCGAGACCAAGCCCGCCGTTACGGCCGATCCCTTGGGGGAACTGGCGCGCGCCAAGTCATCCAATTCAGGGGCTGAGCCGTTCTCCTATTTTGTGCAAGTGGGCGCCTACCGCACGCCTGAGGATGCCGAAAGCCAGCGGGCCAGGCTGTCGCTCAGTGGCGTAGAGGCCAAAGTGACTGAGCGCGAACAGGCGGGTCGGGTGGTATTTAGGGTGCGGGTGGGGCCTTTTGACAGAAAAGAAGAGGCAGACAAGGCCAAGGACAAACTCGATGCCGCAGGCCTGGAAACCGCGTTGGTGCGTGTTCAGCGCTAGCGGCGCTGCCAGTCTTGGGGTGCGGGCTGTCCCGTCGGGTTCTGCCCTTTTCCTGAACTTTTGACTTCAAGCGGGCTCTACCGGGCCTGCAACAAATCTACAAGGAGTGTGTGAAGATGAAACGTCGTGATTTTTCTTCGGTATGCGGTGTTGCATTGGCGGCGTCTGCCTTTGGGGCACCATCAGCCCGGGCGCAGGCCAAAAAACCTGAAGCGGGCACCGACTATTTGGTACTTGACAAACGCGCCGCCGTGGACGCCCCTGTCGGCAAGGTGGAAGTCGTTGAGTTCTTCTGGTATAGCTGCCCGCATTGCAACGCGTTTGAGCCCGCGCTGGACGCCTGGATCAAGCGCGTACCCAACGACGTCGTGGTCAAGCGCGCGCCAGTGCAATTCCGCGACGATTTTGTGCCCCAACAGCGCCTGTACTACGCGCTGGACGCCATGGGCCTGGTCGAGAAGCTGCACGGCAAGGTATTTGCGGCGATTCACGTCGAGAAGCAAGCCCTCAACAAGGCTGACGTGATTGCCGACTGGGTGGCCAAACAGGGTGTTAACAGAGACAAATTTCTGGAGCAATTCAACTCCTTCTCGGTGTCCACCAAGTCCAGCCGCGCTACGCAGTTGCAGAACACCTACAAGGTGGAAGGCGTGCCAGCGCTGGGTGTTGCCGGGCGCTTCTATGTCGATGGCACGCTGGCTAAAAACATGGACCGCGCGCTTCTGATTACCGATTTCCTGATTGCCGAGGTCCGCGCAGGGCGTTGACGCAGCTTGGGAAGCGCGGATTTATTCATCGTGGATGGATAAATCCGCGCTTCCCTTGGTGCGCTGGCAGCCGGCCGGACTTGGGGAAGCTCTGCATAACTACCCGCAAGGCAAAGCCCGCAGACTGCGGGCTTTTTCATGTGCGCCCGGCACGGATGCTCCTGCCGGTGCAAGTCCCGTAGCAAGCTGATCACGGTGAGCGAAGTGCAAACTGGAGCGAGAAGTCAGCAGAGGTCGCAGTAGTCCCGAGACAGAGCCGATAAAGCACATGCCGTATGGTGTGGCCAAAGCCGCAATCCATGATGACTGCCGCTCATACCGGTTCTCTCCCTGCGTTTGACCGCTACAATGAAAATGCCGATTTTTAGAGCAAGATTCGTGCCTCTACGGTGCGCCGATATGAATACCCCAGTTCTTAGCCTTTTTTTTCATTCTCTGCTGTTGATACTGTGCGCCTTGACCGGTGGCGCTGCCATGGCCGAAAAAGCCGACCGAAACAAACCCATGAATGTCGAGGCAGATGCACTGCGCTACGACGATCTCAAACAAACCAGTGTGTTCACGGGTCGCGTCGTGCTGAGCAAGGGGACTATTTTGATTCGGGGGGCGCGGCTTGACGTGCGTCAGGACCCCGAGGGCTATCAGTTTGGCCTGGTTATTGCCGAGGCTGGCAAGCTGGCTTTTTTCCGGCAAAAGCGTGAAGGGGTGGACGAGTTCATTGAAGGCGAAGGGGAGGTGATTGAATACGATGGCCACGCGGACACTGTGAAGTTCATAAAAAAAGCGCAACTGCGGCGCTACCGGGGTACCGCGCTGAACGACGAGATGACGGGCGGCGTGATTCTCTACGACAACTCCACCGATGTGTTCACCATTGACGGTGGCGTGGCTCGCGGTACGACCGGCGCACCGGGCGGTCGAGTACGTGCCATGTTGACACCCAAGCCTGACGCGTCCGCCACGCCCGCACCACCTTCCGCAGCCAATCCTGCTGCGGCGCAGCCATTGGCACCGGTGCTACGCGCGAGCCCCGCGCTGGGCGGGGTAAAGCCGTGACGGGAACAACGCCCCCAGCCCTGCCCCCAGATGTATCTGCCAGTGCACCCGCAAGTGCGCCCATAACCAGCGCTTTGCAGAATGATAGCCGTCTTGAAGCCGCCCATCTGCAAAAATTCTATGGCAGCCGCAAGGTGGTCAAAGACGTCTCACTGACGGTGCGAAAAGGTGAGATTGTCGGCTTGCTCGGACCCAACGGTGCCGGTAAAACCACCTCGTTTTACATGATTGTGGGCCTGGTGCGGGCCAGCGCGGGCGACATCACGATTGACGGAAAATCTATCGAGCACATGCCGATTCATCGCCGGGCGCGGCTGGGCTTGAGCTACTTGCCCCAGGAAGCGTCGATCTTTCGAAAACTCAATGTCGAAGACAACGTGCGCGCCGTGCTGGAGTTGCAGCGATATGCCGCGGGCGAGAAAGCCGGCAAGCCCCTCGACCGGGCCGAGATCGAAGCACGCCTGACGGGGTTGCTGCAAGACTTGCGGGTTGAGCATTTGCGCGACTCGCCAGCTCTGGCGCTGTCCGGCGGCGAGCGCCGCCGTGTTGAGATTGCCCGTGCGCTGGCAACCCAACCGCGTTTTATTTTGCTGGACGAGCCTTTTGCCGGCATCGACCCGATAGCTGTGATCGAAATCCAGCGCATCATCGGTTTCCTGAAAAGCCGTGGCATCGGCGTGCTCATCACCGACCACAACGTGCGCGAAACGCTGGGCATTTGTGACCACGCCTACATCATCAGCGACGGCAATGTGTTGGCTCAAGGCACGCCCGCTGAGATTGTGAACAACCCCGAAGTCCGCCGGGTTTACCTCGGCGAGCATTTTCGAATGTAAGTCCGTCATGAAACAAGGCCTGTCACTCCGCGTCTCGCAGCACCTGGCGCTTACCCCGCAGTTGCAGCAGTCCATTCGGCTGCTGCAATTGTCGACGCTGGAACTTAGCCAGGAAGTGGACCAGATGCTGGACGATAACCCGTTTCTGGAACGGCCCATGGACGATGCACCGCGCGAAGACTTCGGTTTGCCGCAGGCTGATGCACGCGTGCATGAAGATGACCGTCAAACCGAATCTGCTTCTAATTCAATAGCTGATTATTCAGGTGATTCGGGGGCTGGAGCCCAAAATGACGATGAAGCAACGCCACTGGCGGCGCAAGACGCTCAAAGCTGGGACGGTGATGGCACGGTAGAGATGTCGCCAGACGACAACGAATGGGGCGGCGATGCCAAAGCCCACGGCAACAACCTGGACGGCGAAGGCGAGATCGACGCCACCGAGCTGGCGCGCCACCAGGAGTCCCTGCAAACCCACCTGCACCGCCAGGCGCTGAGCCTTCGCTTGAGCCAGGAAGACAGCGCCGCGCTGCGATTCCTGATTGAGAGCCTCAACGACGACGGTTATCTGGAAGATTCTCTGCCTTCATTGGCGACAGGACTGGCGGGAACAGATGACCCCGACGAGCTGGAGCAACTGCTGCACCATTTTACGGTGGCCCTGGGACTGTTGCAAACCCTTGAGCCCGTCGGCGTGGGTGCGCGTGATCTGGGCGAGTGCCTCAGCCTGCAGTTGCGCGTGATGCAGACGGCACGCGTTGCAGACGGCATTGACCCGGCACTTCAAGCTGCCCAGGAAGTATTGGTTGCCTTGGCCTTGCGCATTTGCGCCCAGCCTATGGACTTGCTGGCCCGCCGCGACGTGAAGCATCTGGTGCAATTGTGTGGCGGCACCGATGCCGTGACCCGCGACGCCATTGCCTTCATTGCCCGGCTGGAGCCAAAGCCCGGGCGCCGGTTCGTCAATCTGGAGCGCAACGTGGTGGTGCCCGATGTGCTGGTGATCAAGGTTGGCACCGGCGCGCAGACCAAGTTCAGGGTGCAGCTCAATGCCGACGTCATGCCGCGCCTGCGGGTGCATGATATCTATGCCAACGCGCTCAAGGCCCACCGCAGCGGCGGACTCGACACCTCGAATTACTCGGCGTTGCAGCAGCGCCTGCAGGAAGCGCGGTGGTTCATCAAAAACATCCAGCAGCGGTTCGATACCATCCTGCGCGTGAGCACGGCCATCGTTGACCGCCAGAAAAGCTTTTTCTTGCACGGTGCGCTGGCCATGCGTCCGCTGGTGCTGCGCGAAATTGCCGACGAACTGGGTCTGCATGAATCCACCATCAGCCGCGTCACCACGGCCAAATACATGGCCACGCCGTTTGGCACCGTGGAACTCAAGTATTTTTTTGGCTCGGGCCTGAGCACCGAGTCTGGTGGCAACGCCTCCAGCACGGCAGTGCGCGCGTTGATCAAACAGTTCGTCGCCGCTGAAACCGCCAAAAAGCCTTTGAGCGACAACCAGCTTTCGCTCATGCTCAAAGAGCAGGGCATAGAGTGCGCGCGCCGCACCGTGGCCAAGTACCGCGAAGCCCTGAAAATCGCGCCAACCAACCTGAGGAAAGAATTGTGAATATGACCGCCTTGCGTTCCTCGCTTTTCTCCCGTTGCGGGCCTGCCACTTCCCCGGCTTCGGCGCTAGCCGATGACGCAAGCGCTGCGCTGGCCTTGCAGGGGGCAGCGCGGTCAGAGCCAGCGCCTCTTTGGGCGGTCCAATCCTGCGCAGGCAGGATTGGAGCTGCCTCCCTTAACCCCGAGGGGGTTACCGTGAATTGCAGCGGCCCGGCGGCACCATGAACCAGCTCCCGCTATTTTTGCCCTGCGCCGCTGGCGTCGAGGACTACCTGCACCCCGAGGTGCAGCGCATCACCGGGCTGCCTGGTGCGGCGGTGCAAAAGCGCCGTGGAGGTGTGCAGGTGACCGCGTCGTGGCGTGATGCGATGCTGCTGAACCTGCACAGCCGCCTGTCCCAGCGCGTGCTGGTGCAACTGTCTTACACCCCATACCGCAACGAGCAGGATCTGTACCGGGCGGCTTCTGAAGTGGCCTGGGAAATCTGGTTCACGCCACGCCAGAGCATCAAAGTGGAAGTGACGGCGCAGCACAGCCCGCTGACTTCGCTGAATTTTGCCGCCCTGAAAATCAAGGACGCGGTGTGTGACCGTTTTCGTTCCAAGGCAGGCGGGGTGCGGCCCGACGTCAATACGCAGTGGCCGGACATCCGCCTCTACGCACACCTCACCACCGACAGCCTGTCTTTGTACATCGACACCTCGGGCGAGCCGCTGTTCAAGCGCGGCTGGCGCGAGGACAAGGGCGATGCGCCTTTGAAAGAGACGCTGGCAGCCGCCATGATTGCTGCCAGCGGCTGGGCCGATGCTGCCACGGCCAGTGGGCAGGGGGGGGAAGATCGGGACGGCCCGCCCGACTCGCTCATGCCGCTGTACGACCCGTGCTGCGGCAGCGGCACCATCGCCATTGAAGCCGCGCAGATCGCCTGCAATATTGCGCCGGGCTCGCTGCGGCATTTTGCCTTTGAGAAAATGCTGCCATTCCAGCCGCATGTCTGGGATGCTATAAGACATGTAGCTACTAAGGCAATAAGGACGAGGGCTATCACCCTATTTGGCAGTGATGTGGCACACCGAATGGTAGATTTCGCACAGCGCAATGCGCAACGCGCGGGTGTGGCTGATGTGATTGAGTTCCGGGGTGGCGACGCCTTGCAGCGCATGCCGCCTTGCGACATGCCGGGGGTCATGTTGCTCAACCCGCCGTATGGCGCGCGCATTGCGGTGGCTGGCATCGCGGGCGGTGAGCGCGTTGGCAACCGGGGCCTGGCCAAAGGCGTGACTCAGAGCTCGTCCAGCGACGCAGATTATGAGGAGAACCTGCAAGACGGCCGGCAGCAGGGCCCGCACGACGCTCGAATGTCCGAGCCACACGAGGGACGCTTCGGCGCACGTGAACTGGCCCAGACCGAAGATGGCGGCGAATTTTTCAGCCAGTTGGCCACCCACTGGAAGAAAAACTACCCTGGCTGGACCGCCTGGATCTTGACGCCCGACCTGAAGCTGCCCAACAAAATGCGCCTGAAAGAATCCCGCCGCGTGCCCCTGTGGAACGGCCCCATCGAGTGCCGCATGTTCAAGTTTGACATGGTGAAAGGCTCGGCGCGAGACGGGAAAGCACCATTGCGATGACGTCGGGAAAATGGTGCCAGAGAAATGGGGCCAGATCCCAATTCAGGACAACCCTGTTTCAGGACGAGTCAACGGTGTACGAAATTGGGCTCTGACCCCAATTCTCTGACTGCGGCCGCAGGGCGCACGGCGGACAAAGTCGTCCTGGACACCAATATCGTCCTCGACCTTTTCGTCTTCAAAGACCCCGCCACCATGCCCCTGCGCCAACTGATTGAAGCCAAAGCAATCCGCTGGATCGCCACACCCGCCATGCGCGGCGAACTCGAACGCGTGCTCAGCTACCCACACATCACCCCGCGCCTGATGTTCCATCAGATCACGCCATCCGCCGTGCTGGCGCAGTTCGATCATCTCGCGCAAATTGAGACTACAGCGCCCAGAGCCAGCACCATCTGCAAAGACCCCGATGACCAGCGCTTCATCGACCTGGCGGTCTTCCACGGGGCCATTCTGCTGAGCAAGGACAGCGCCGTGCTTGGTATGAAAAAAAGGCTGCTAGCCCTTGGTGTGATTGCGTGTTCAGCTATTTAACTAATAGCGTATTGACGCCCGCCGAGTGGCGGAGCAATAGACTGGAAATCCAAGTGCATGAAGTCAAGAATCGCAGCCTGGCCTGTCATGAAAACCCCGCACTTTTCAGGCAATGATGTCAGGTTGGGTCACTTGCCATCTGGAAGAACGGCCGAATCGGCAGACGAATCGGCAGGCACCGTCCACCCCAGGCGCAGGGCTACCCCATCAGCACAGATATAACTATATTTAATAACTACATTTAACAGCCAAAAAAAGACCGCCATCAGACGGTTTTCCCCTGCTACAGCAGATAGTTTTTCTTGATCAGTGGCTGCAAAAGGGCAGGACCTTCAGGCTAGTCCGATTGACTGTTTCTTGCCGCCAATGCCAGGCGCAAACGCTCAGTAAAATCCAGCGCTGGCAGTGCGGCCACCAGGGCCTGCAACCCGGCAAGAAGACGCCGCGTCCAATCTGGCCCGCGCCCGACCACGTCTTCCCAAGACGCAATGAGCTGGTCGCCGTCATGCGCCAGCAGGTAGTCAATCAGCGCGCCAGCCTGCGCCAGATCCTTGTTTGCTTTCAGGCGCTGTGCAAGCGGGCGTTCGCCGTGCACGATCAGCTTTTGCAAGGCAAACTGGTGCCGTTGCGGCACATTGGCAACCAGTGGGCCATTGCGGGCGACCAGCGTGGCGCGCATCGGGTCTTCCAGTGACAACGCCATAAACTTGAGCGGTTGAAGCGTCAGGTTAAGCGCGGGAAGATGCACCGGCTTGTCACCCGAGCGGCCCACGCTGGTGAGGAATTCAAGGTCAAAGTCAGGCTCATCCGGCTTTTTGAAGGTCGTTTTGCTTAGCACGGGAATAAAGCCCATGGCCACTGGGCCGACACAGGCGCTTGAGTGATGCGCCAACGGATACCTACTTCCATTCAGTTGCATTCAGGCGGTTGACTTTTTTTGTCGGTAGCCACCTGGTTGCTGTAGCTGGTCTTTTAGGGGACTCGTATGAGCATCCAAAAAAAAGGCGCGCGGGCTGGCATCCAGGGGCTTCACAGCTTGCTGGCTTTGGTGGGCCTTCCCAGTGCTATTGGGTTTGAGACCCGGTGCGGGCGAATGTCGTGGCTGAGCCCCAGGCGCTTGAGGCGCGCGTGCTTGCAGTTCGGGCCGTGATGCACAATACGGGACAGGATCAGCCTAAAATACTACGCAGGCTGGCTCCCTATTACCATTTTTTCCGATAATCTCTACAGTTTTTGTCATCCGGGCGCAAAACTATGAGGGTTGGGCTCAACCTCCACTTCCACTTCCACTCTGTTGATGCGCTCAACCCAGACGATAATTGATTGAAATGCTTTCATGTGCCTTCAGTGTCCGTTTGAATTTGTCTCAGAATGTCGGCGTTGATAGGATTAAGGTACGGGAAAAGAAAAACCTGAGATCTCATATTTCCTATAACAAAACTAATCGTGACCCATAAAACAGCCTACGAAATACTGGCAATCCCTCCAAATGCCACTCAGGAAGAGATTCGGGAAAATTACAGCAGGCTGATCGTCAGTCTGAAAGCTCAGAAAAGCTTGTTCAACCCTGCCGACTATGAACTCAAGCTCGACTCGGTCAACCAGGCTTATGACGTGCTCGCGACGATCGGTTCAAGAGCTGAATATGACGTGCAGCTTGCAACCCAGCCCCGTCTTGTCAAAAGAACCCCTTCACCAGCCGTTCCGAGTGACCCCGCATCGCTCGCCTTGCGGGCCGAGGCGATATCACTTCGCGCCGAGGCAATTTCCTTGAGGGCTGACGCACTTTCGATCCATTCCCAAATTGGCGCGGACAACAGTGCAGGACATCACTCGGCGGGCGAACAAGGCCTGCCAGGTGGCCTGCTGCCCATGTTCAGGAAGTTGGCGATGCTCGTCGGTGTAGCGGTGGCAGTCTGGATGGTCATTCAAGTGGCCTGGTTGCTCTTCAGCACCCGTCGAATGGAAGTCGACGCCAGCGTGGCAGCCAGCGCACGCGAGAAAGTAATCATTCAGGAGTACTACCAAACCAACGGCGTCAGACCCAGCAGCGCCATTGAGGCGGAGCTTCTGGAAGTCCAAAATCGCAAGAAGGAAACCGAAGTCCGCAACCTGGAGCGGGAAAAAAGCAGGCAGGCCGAGAACGAGCAGCGGTTTGAGACAGAGGCACGGAGAAGGGCGGACCAAGTCAGTACCGAACTACGTCATTCCGAAAATGAGGCGCGCGAACGGGCCCGGCATGAAGACGAACAAAAAGCATCACGTCTTGAGCAACAAAAACAGTTGCGTGAGGAGCGAGAGAGCACCCGCATCGAAAACGAAAAGGCGAAGTGGGAGAACGCATTGAGGCGCTAAAAGACAGTGCACATCGAACTTGCCGCAACGGTCTCGCCATGGCTTCATCTATATCCAGCCAGCGTGATTGCATCAAAGCATCCATTAATTCTATTCAAGGCATTGCTTGATTGAAAGTATTTCACGCCTCGCTGTTCTCAGGTTATTTTTCTTTCTGCTGGTCACCGTTTTTTCGACAGGATGCTCCAAAAAGGAAACTGACACACGCCAAATGTTTATTGGAAAGTGGCAATCGTCAATACTCGTCACGCCGCTTTACCTGCATGAAAATGGCGAATGGGAAATAAAAAAAGACGATGGCACAGTGTTGCAATATGGCGTGTGGGAATACAGGAACAACAAGATATTCTGGACGTACAAAATCCGTTCGCAAGTGAGCACTGATGCCAACGAAGTGCTTCAGGTTCAGCCGTCGAGTTTTCAGTTGCGTGAAAGCGACCGGACAATCACGTCGTTTAAAAAACTGAACTAGCACGCCAAGTAAATCTGCGCTGCAAATTTTTTCCAGCGCGTTTTCCCGGTTTTATTGCCTGGCAGCTAATTCAGTTTCTAATTCAATAGGAGGCGCAACGCCGCAGACAGTGCTGTAGCACGCTAAGGCGGCGTCACGAGATCTCGGATCGAATTAAAAATGGAATGAGACCGTCAACTCGCACCAGGCACCAGTTTCCAATCGTTGCGCCAAAGCGCCACTGATTGGATCAAATTAAGTTTTTCAATGAATCATTACGATGTGCTGGAGGTGAGTCATAAGGCAAGCCCGGAGGTTATCAAAGCTGCGTATAAAAGCCTGATGCAGCGCTACCACCCAGACAAAAATCTGGAAAACAATGACGCTGCCGCGCGCGCAGCACTTATCACGCACGCCTATGACGTCCTTTCAGATGCGGTCCAACGGGTCGCCTACGACATCAACATCAGCCCTGCACCAGAAACACGTGTGGATACCCGTGCAAGGGGCCGCAGCAGAACGCGCACACCAACAGATCGTTCCACCGATTCGCACACCAAAGGAAGCCGCGCCTATCCCTATTTCTGGATGCTAGTTTTTATGACCATTTTTTTCTCTGGCTGGATCAGCTTGTCCCTGTTGAAAAAACACCTCTCCGGGACAGTTCTTGTCACTGTGCCGAACGCCGCAATTTCCGCAGTGGCGAAGACATCGCGCTCAAACCAGAACGGAACCGGCGTCGACGGGTACGGCCAGAAACAAAGCGGAGAAGCTAGCAGCCTCACCCTACTTCTCGCTTCTGGGATTGCAGTGAACCTGAAAGATGCACCAGCCTCGCCGGATGGCAGTCGATCCCTCCCTTCCAGGAGACCATCCCTTTTAAGGATACCCGTCATTCTTGTTCACATCGGATCCTTCGATTCGTCCGAGTTCATTCGCTATATTGGCGAACACAGGAACTCGATCAATGAAAAACTTGAAGAACGGCTTGCCGACGCAAACCCTGACGAACTTCTAAAGACCAGTGGAGAGCAGTATCTTCAAAAATTCCTTCTGGACGTGGTCCAGGATATTTCGGGAACGAGCAGGTTTGACACCGACCCCGCTTCGGGCGGCGGGACTTCAAGCCGATACGGCGGAACAGCTATCTTGCTTCCCGAGTCTTTTTCGTTGAAATAGCCCGACTCAACTATTCAGCAATAAGTACCTCACGCTTCACGTGCCCACCAGCATTTCTCTGCGCGCACCTGGCCGGTTTTAATGCAGACTAGCGTTCAAGCTCTTCAATCGAGGCGAATGCGTTGTCTAGTCTTACTGTGTCACAAAGTCAATCTCAGGTTTGACCAATTGCAATGCGGACAGTGTCCGAGGTTTCTTGCGAGTGCCACGCACAGGCCCAGCCGCAGCGTCGTGATCGAGTCCGCTACGTGACGTTGCGCGCGCCGGGCTTCCCCGACGGACGTAATCTTTGGGAACGGCAGGTATTTGGCGGAGGACGAAGTTTTTTTTACGGCTGGCATCGCTGCCAGGCTTGAGCCGCTC
>JANMVO010000601.1:0-13179 GCA_031392805.1 Rhodoferax sp.
TCAGCATCAGGTTGGCGTCCAGGCCGTCAAACCCCACACCACCCGCGCTGCTGATGGCCTCGTCAAGCGGCCGCGCCGCTACCAGCGTGACGGGCACGGCCTTGACGGCACGGGCAAGTTGCGCGGGGTCATTCATCTGCGCCTTGGTCAGCAACTCATGCAGGATGGCGGCTTTGATGCCTTCGATGCCCAGGCGGCTTTTGAGGTGGCTGGAGAGCGAGCGCGAGCCGCGTGGGTGCGAGACTTCTTCCAGCACTTTTTCAGCGGACAAGTCAGGGCGCAGATCCAGGTGAAACGTGGCGCGTCCGGTGGCCGCGATCTCATCGCGCAGCAGGCTAGACGCGGCGTAAATCAGGCTGCCTTCGACGCCAGTGGCCGTGGCGACAAATTCACCTTTACGCGTAAAACTCTGACCTTGCACGTTCACGCTTGCGTTTGCGCTCGCTTGATTGCTGTCGTTGCCAACACTCTTGAAGCGGATCGCCACCGACTTGAACGGCTGGCCCGCAAACCGGGTGGCGAAGTGTTCGCTCCAGCCACCCGCCACATCAAACCCGCAGTTCGATGGCAGCAGCGGAGAAACATTTACGCCACGCGCCTCGAGCACAGGCACCCATGCGCCATCTGAGCCCAGGCGCGACCAGCTACCGCCACCCAGGGCCAGCACGACGGCGTCGGCCCAGGCCTGGACCCGGCCGTGGGGGGTATCGAATACAAGTGCCATACCTTTGCCGTTGCCGCTGGCGCTGGCGTTGCCATTGCCGCCGTCGCTGCCGCTGCCGCTGCCGTTGCCGTTGCCGTTTCCATTGTTGTTGCCGACTTTGACATCGGCGTTGTCGTCACCCCATCCCACCCAGCGATGCCGCATGTGGAACTTCACACCGGCCTGCCCCGCAAGCCCGCCATGGCGCAGCCGATGAAGCCATGCGCGCAGCAACGGCGCCGCCTTCATGTCGCTGGGGAACACGCGCCCTGACGTGCCGACAAAGGTGTCCACCCCCAATGCCTTGGCCCAGTCGCGTGCCTGTGTTGCGCCAAAGTCTTGCAGCCAGGGCTCAACAGCGGCCCGCCGCGCACCAAAACGCGAGGCAAAGATTTCCGCTGGCTCCGAGTGCGTCAAGTTCAAACCGCCCTTGCCTGCCAGCAAAAACTTGCGCCCTGCCGAGGGCATGGCGTCGTACACAGCCACCGCGACACCGGCCTGTGACAAAACTTCAGCCGCCATTAATCCAGCCGGGCCGCCGCCGACCACGATAACTTTTTTCATTGCGTCTTTATCCACCGCCGTCGGGCAACGCCACCAGCTTGCCTTGGCCCGTCAAGAATGCGCACTTGACAACCGCATCGGGATAAATGGCGCGCACCGCGTCGCTGTAGTGGTGCAATTGCAGCACCAGATCGGGATCATTTTGCGGCGCGTACGCAGACTTGTAATCCAGCACCCACCATTCGCCGCTGTCCTTGCGCTGCACCAGGCGGTCCAGCCGCAGGGGCTCGCCGTGGTACATCAGCCCGACCTCATTGCCCTGCCAGCCGAGCAACGCATGGTCCCAGGCCCAGGCGCCTTCGCCCTGCAATATGCGAGCGGCCATGTCTGCGGCCTCGCTGCCTTGATCGGGCGTTAACCCGAATTCGCGCGCGGCTGCCTTGGCGCCCAGTGCGCTGACGTCGCCCCACTCCAGCAAGCGGTGCATGGCCTTGCCAAGGCGCGCGCTGGCCGAGTCCTCATCATCGCCCTGGCGCTGGATCTTGTTCTGATGGCGGATCTGGTTCTTGGCAGTTTCGACCGTCAAGACAGGTACTTCTTTTTGTATAGCATTAGGCGATTGATTGACGGGGGTCAGCGGCAATTCTTTGAGATAAAACGACTCTGTGACCGGCGCCTGAGGAACGCCTGCATGACCGTGACCCTCTGACGCCACCCCGCTTGACTTGGCGTCGCTAGCGTCGGTAGCGTGTGTAGCGTCAGCAGCTCCGCTGGCCAGACCGCTCAGGCGTGCCCACCAGCTACGCTCGGTCTCGCGGTAGGGCTCAATGCTGGAAATAGCCAGCGTGTGCCGCGCCCGGGTGAGCGCCACATACAGGGCGTTGAGTTCCTCGCGCTGGCGCTCGCTCGTCTCCATTGCCAAAGTTTCCACCGCGCAGGCCGGTGGGTGGCTCTCACTGGCGAGGAACACAAATTTAACCGGCGCTGCAGACTCGCCTGGCCAGTCCACCAGCACGCCCATGGTGTCAAGTTTTCGCGGCTGGGTGTCAGTGTCCAACAGCAGCACCGTTTCAGCCTCCAAGCCCTTGGCACCGTGGATTGTGAGCAGGCGCACGGCATTCTCCACCGCCGCCGCCGGGGCCTGCACGCCACCGGCTTTGAGGGCGCGCACCAAGGCATACGGCGTGGCGTAACGGCCACCGCCGAGTTGCAACGACACACCCAGCAGCGCACGCAGATTGGCCAGCACCGCCTCGCGCTGCGCGCTTGGTGCCGCCACTGCAAAGCGGGCCAGCACGTCGCCATCACCATAGATGGCTTGCAGCGCATCGTGCGGCGGAAGTTGGTCAATCCAACCTTTCCAGCGGGTAAAAATGGCTGCTAGCCCGCGTAAATCATGCCTAAGTAGCTCTGTTTTTTGTAGTAACTCAAACCACGGCATTGGCTGGGCTGGTGGCTGGGTCGACTGCACGCCTTGTTGCATGCTTTGTTGCTGGGCTTGTTGCTGGGCTTCTTGCAATAGGGCCAGTTGCACCAGGGCATCGTCGGCCAGACCAAACAGGGGCGACTTGAGCACGCGTGCCAGCGAGAGGTCATGCTGCGGGGACACCAGCACGTCTACCAGGGCGACGATGTCCTGCACTTCGCAGCAGTCGATCAGTTCGGTCTTCTCGCCTATCTGCGCGGCAATGTGCAGCGCGCGCAACTCGTCCTGCAAGGGTGCCAAGCCTGCGCGCTTGCGCGACAGCGCCATGATGTCCTGCGGCTTGCGGCCACACGCGATTTGCTGCGCTATCCAGGCCGCAGCCTGCCTTGCCTCCAGCGTGCGCAGGGTTTCCTCGGGCAGTTCCCTCGGGGTGGTGAGGCTGTCGCGCCAGGCAGTTTCTGAAGAAGTCGAGCCATAAACATCATCACCCTGATTGGCGCTGCTGACGCTGCTGGCGCTGCTGGCGCTACTGGCGTTACCGGCATTTCCGGCATTTCCGGCGCCATTGGCGTCGCGTGGTATCGGCGGCAGCTTGCAGACCAGACCAAGCTCATCCGAGCTGGTGGTGTGCTGGCGAAAGCCCTGGTAATTGTCAGCGTCACGCGCTTCCCCCATGGCGGCGTTCACGGTGGCAATGATTTGTGTTGCGTTGCGCCGGGTGTGGTCACAACTGAGCAGTTCGCCCTGCAGACCATCGCGCACAAAGGCCTGCGCCGCTTTGAACACTTGCGGCTCAGCCCGGCGAAAGCGGTAAATACTCTGCTTTGGGTCACCCACAATGAACACGCTGGGCGCTGTGCCGCCGCCACTGCCTGCATAGCTGCCCAGCCACGACAACAGTGCCTGCCACTGCAAGGGGTTGGTGTCCTGAAACTCATCAATCAGCAGGTGCCTGATGCGTGCGTCCAGGCGCTGCTGCACCCAGCCAGCGAGCACCGGGTCGCCCAGCATGACCCGCGCCGCGCGCTCCACGTCGTTCATGTCGACCCAGCCATGCCCGCGTTTGAGCGCGCCAAACTCGGCAATCAGCAGCCGGGTCAGGCGCGCCATGCGCTGCTGGTACTGCCAGGCGTCAAACTGGTGCCGTGCCGCCACGACGCGCAGCACCAGGTCTTGCGCGCGGCGCACCAGGTCAATGCCCGCAATCTTCTCGCCAAACTTTCGGGGCGTGCCTTTCTCGGTCAGCAGCGCGGCAAACACAGCGGGCATATTGCCGTTGGTCAAGGCTGTCTCCAGCTCGACCCCTTTGGCGGCAAATGTGGGCGCGCTGGCCCGGCCCAGGGCTTTTGCAGCGGCGCCCATGAGTTCAAGATGCGCGGCACTGCCGGTGAGAAATTCCTCGGGCGCCTGCAAACCGCAAAACTCTGGAAATTGCTCTGCAAAGCGCAGCACGGAGGCATCCACCACACCACAGGCATCGGCCAGCGTGAACTCAATGCGCTTGTCCAGCGCCACCTGCAAAGCTTTCTGGCACTGGACGCGGCCGTGCTCGAACACCACGGCTTCAAAGTCGGCCTGGCACTCAGGCATAGCCGTCAGCGCGGCGTAGAAGCGCCGCCACACCTGCGTTTTGGCCGGCGCATCGTCTTCCAGCAGCTCATAGTTGGGCGGCAATTCAAGCTGCTGCATGACCGCCAGAGGCGCACTGCGCAGCAAGGCGGCGAACCAGCCATGGAAAGTGCGAATCTGCACCTGACGACCGCTCGTCAAAATGCTTTGATATAGATTTGATAGCTTCTCACGCTGTACTGACAAGGGCTGAAGGCCTTTTTGACTCCCAAAACCGCGAACAGCCAGTGCCTGGCCCAAGGTGTCGGCATCAGCGGCAGCAAACTCCGCCAGCCATTTGTACAAGCGTTCGCGCATCTCGCTGGCGGCGCGTTTGGTGAAGGTGATGGCCAGAATTTCATGCGGCTGCACCTTGAGTTGGCCGTCCTTTGGATCGACGCCATCGAGCAGCGCCCGCACAATGCGCGAGACCAGCATCCAGGTTTTGCCCGCCCCTGCGCAAGCCTCGACAGCGACGTTGCGGCGCGGGTCACAGGCGATGGCGTAAAACGCTTCTGCGGATATGGGATTGCCGTTGTGTTGGTAGGCAGGTTGCGCACTGGCAGACTGCGTAGAGACAGGTTCCATAGAGGCAGGTTCCGTAAAGGCAAGGTCCGTAAGCGCAGGGCAATTTTCTGAGGAACCGCCCCTGGAAAAATTAGCCCCCGTGGCGGGCAGAGAGAAGACGTTAGTGACAAAGGTGAGGGTCATATCGTCCAGAAGTCTTTCCGGCACAGCCCACGCGCAGCGCAAAAATGACAGGCCTTCCCTTCGCCCAAAGCGGGCATGGCAGCGCCGCCGCGAATGCGCGACATATCGTCCACGATGCCCTCAATCAACTGGTCACGCAGGGTGCCAATATCGGGTTGCGCATAGGTTCTGGTGGCGTCTTTTTCGCCGACATTCACGTAGGCTGCTGCCAGCGTGTCATCGGTCAGCAGCGCGGCGTAAAAGGCCAGTTGGGTGTCCTCAAAGGCTGTTTTGATGCGCTCGCTGGTGACGCCACGACCTTCAGTTTTGTAGTCAATCACCAGGGCGCTGCCATCGGGCAGGCGGTCGATGCGGTCGATTCTGCCCACCAGGGTCACGGCGCCCAGAGGCGTCTCTTTCCAGACCTCGCCCACTTCAAATGCCGCACCGCCGGCTTCGTGCGTTGCGAGCCATTGCAGGTAGCTGGCGCGCACTCTGGGCCAGGCCGCAGCAAACGGCAGAAATTCGCTGCTGGTCAGTCCGAGTTTGGCCGCCGCCTCATTCGACGCTACATTAATAATAGCTATACGTGCATTGTATTCAAGGGCTGGCGCTGCTTTTAATGCCTCATGGAAGCGTTTTAGCAGGCTGTGCAGCCAGTTGCCAAATTCCCGCTTGCCCACCGCATTGTCCAGCTCGTCTGACGCCTGCAATTTGAGCTGGCGCAACGCAAAAAAGCGGTATGGGCAGCGGCGCAGGTCTTCATAGGCGCTGGCAGACAGCCGGGCCACCGGCAAGGTGTCACCCTGGGGTTGCGGCATGACACATGGCACGGCCACAAGTTTGCGCAGCGCTCTGGGGTCGGGTGACATGGCAGGTGCGTGTTGCAGCATCAGCTCTTGGACAAAGCCGCTGGGCATCAGGCGCTCGCCGCCCTCGCTTTGACGCCAGAGCAGGTCAATATGCGGCGACCGCAACGCGTAGTGCCAGGCCTGGCGCGACACGCTGGCCAAGTGCTCGCGTGACGGCAGTCCCAGCAACTCGCGTTGCGCCAGAGTCCACTCCCCCGGCGGCTCGGGCGCTGGCCGCAATCGCACTTCATCACACCCCGGCAGCACCACAGCGGGCAGCGGGCGACCCAGCAATTGGCTCAAGGGGAGTATCACCACCTGCTCCTGCGCCGGGTGCGCCGGCTTGAAGTCTGCGGCCTCCAGCGTCTGGCTGACCCAGGCGGTAAATTCACTGAGGCTTTCGCGGGTGGCGAACGCTGCAAACTCGTGTTCCAGTCCGTCCGGCAGACGCAGCGCCTGCAATACGGCTTGGCCCGCTTCGTCAGCCGCCAGACCTGGCAATTGCCCGGCACTTTGCAACGCCGAGCGCAGATCGCGCAGCCAGTCTGACAGGGGCCGAGGCCGCTGCAAGGCGTCGCGCACGGCGTTGGCCCGGACGGTCAACGCATGGCCTGGCAAATTTGCCAACGCGTTGTCTGGCAAACCCGCCAACCCGTCATCGCGGGAGACTCTGCGCCACTCACGCAGGCCGGCTTTGCGCCATTGAGTTTCTGACTGGGTGATGGCGCGCGCGTCAAACGCGGGTGAATTTTTCAGCCAGTCCAGCACGGCATCGGTAGACGCATCCCGGGCACTGGCCCGCAGCAAGCCCATCAAGGTGGCGGCGGCACGCGTGGTGGACAATTTCCAGCCGGTCTCATCACGCACCGCCAGGCCCCGGTCTGCAAGCATGGCGCGCACCCGGCGCGTCAATACCCGGTCAACCGCCACCAGCGCGACCGGGCTGCGGCCCTGCGCCAGATGGGCCAGCACACAGGCGGCGGCGGCTTGCGCCTCGTCTTCTGCATCCTGCGCGACATGAAGCGCCACTGCGCCTCGCACCGCACCCGGCTTCCCGTCCTGCTCATTGCGCAGCTCTTTGCTTAGAACTTCACTCAGACTTTTGCTTGGACCTTCACTCGGCCCCGTGCCCAAATGGCCAACCAAGCCGTTACCCTGCCCTGCAACCGTCCCTTCCAGCGAATCCAGCGGCACGCTCATGGCCCGCGCGCCCAGGCGCAATTGCAGTGCCTTTGCCAAGGGTTCGGTCTGAAAACCCTCCAGCACCACCAGCAAGCCCGGTTGCGCCGAAAACAGCAAATCAGATGCGTAGCTGGAGTTGGCCGCCCAC
The DNA here is from genome assembly GCA_031392805.1 of Rhodoferax sp. GTDB lineage: Bacteria > Pseudomonadota > Gammaproteobacteria > Burkholderiales > Burkholderiaceae_C > JANYCG01. The sequence goes on from JANMVO010000601.1 coordinate 7,113, forward strand.
GCCAGCGCGATCCGGCCCACAGCGGCCTCCAGCGCCAGCACGGGGGTGTCCAACCCATCGGCCAGCCCCAGTTCTGGCTGAAGCCCCCACGCTGCCCGTTCAAGGGGCGGCACGGCAGCGGCAACGCCTGCCAGACTCCAGGCGGCCTCCATCAGGCGCGGTGCCAGCACGGCCTGATACCCGGCCAGACCGGCGCGTTCCAGCAACGTGGCGGCGGTGAGCACATCCACCGCCGCGTCATGGCGGATGTCGTCCGCGCTGGCCACAAAGCCGCCCAGACTGCGCGTCCAGTTCATGGTGGTCTCAAACCGGGGCACAAAATTGGCGCCAACGGCACTGGCATCGACATTTGTACTGTCATGGGCAGACCAGGCGTTGCGGGCCTCCTGCATTAGCTGGGCGTAGGGCACCAGCACCACGGTTTGGGCGGGGTGTACTTGCCGGTGCGCCATTTCCATGCGGATGCGGGCCATGACCGAGCGCCACGCCTCGGTCGCGTGATGTTTTTTGGCTATGCCATTCATAGTGATATCAGCGATGGGAGAACGGTTTGCCGCCGGGCCGCCGGTGGGCAAAATGCACATCCTTGGGGCGCAGCGTGGTATCTGCGGAGTCGGCGCATGGCTCTTTCCGGGAAGTCATCAACGCTGAATGTGCGGATAGCGGGCAATGCATGGCGGTCAAAAGTTCGCAGGAAGGTCTTGGTTTCTGTCACAATTTCCCCACTTTACCTGTACCTCTCACCCTATCCAAGGAAACCACCATGGCCAGCGCACTCATCAAACATGTCTCCGACGCATCTTTCGAAGTCGACGTGCTGCAAAGCAAGCAACCTGTGCTGGTGGATTATTGGGCCGAATGGTGTGGCCCCTGCAAGATGATCGCGCCAATTCTGGACGAAGTCTCTGCCACCTATGCCGGCAAGCTTCAGGTTGCCAAGATGAATGTCGATGACAACCGCGACATTCCGGCCAAGTTTGGCATTCGCGGCATTCCCACGCTGATGCTGTTCAAGGACGGCCAGCTTGCTGCCACCAAAGTAGGTGCCATGAGCAAGGCGCAGATGACGGCCTTTATCGATCAGCAATTAGCCTGATCGATAAAGCAATTTCATTGTGGGAAAGACCAACTTACTTGAGCGCAGCGAATGAAGTTGCTCTGTCCCGAACACGTCGTCGGATGTCGGCTGTTGGATCCCGGATGTCCGCAGCCGTCTTTTTGAATTAGTCTGTCCACTCCCATTTTCCTGTCATAATCCGCTTCAATCACTGGCTCCAACTCCGAGCCAGTTCGAATTCCCGGTTTAGAACATTGAGGCCGAGGCAACCAGCCCGCCCGACCCCAGACCTCCCCCCGAATTGCGTTTTCTCCAGTATTTCCAGTCATCCGTCTGTCTCTACCCGATTCATCGGCCAACACCCCTCAGGGGTCTCACTCCATGCACTTAAACGAACTCAAGGCACTGCACGTGTCGGAAGTCCTCAAGCAGGCTGAAGAGCTTGAAATTGAAAACACGGGCCGCATGCGCAAGCAGGAGCTTATGTTTGCCATCATCAAGAAGCGCGCCCGCACCGGCGAGCAGATCATTGCCGATGGCGTGCTGGAAATTTTGCCCGACGGCTTTGGCTTTTTGCGCAGCCCCGACACCAGCTACACCGCCAGCACCGACGACATCTACATCAGCCCCAGCCAGGTGCGCCGCTTCAATCTGCACACCGGCGACATGATCGAAGGCGAAGTGCGCACGCCCAAAGACGGCGAGCGTTATTTTGCACTTAACAAGCTGGACCGGGTCAACGGCGGCGGACCGGAAGACAACAAACACAAGGTGATGTTCGAGAATTTGACGCCGCTTTTTCCCAAGATTCAGATGAAGCTGGAACAGGACATCAAGGGGGATGAGAACATCACCGGCCGCGTGATCGACATCATCGCGCCGATTGGCAAAGGCCAGCGCGCCCTGATCGTGGCGCAGCCCAAGAGCGGTAAAACGGTGATGATGCAGCACATCGCGCACGCCATTTCAGCCAACTACCCCGACAGCTACCTGATGGTGCTCCTGATTGATGAGCGACCGGAAGAAGTGACCGAAATGCAGCGCACCGTCAAGGGCGAGGTCATCGCCTCCACCTTCGATGAGCCCGCCGCGCGCCACGTGCACGTGGCCGAAATGGTGATTGAGCGCGCCAAGCGCCTTGTAGAACTGAAAAAAGATGTGGTGATCTTGCTGGACTCGATCACCCGCCTGGCCCGCGCCTACAACAACGTGGTGCCCTCCAGCGGCAAGGTGTTGACCGGCGGCGTGGACTCCAATGCCCTTCAGCGCCCCAAGCGCTTTTTAGGCGCAGCCCGCAATGTGGAAGAAGGCGGCTCACTCACCATCATCGCGACCGCGCTGGTGGACACTGGCAGCCGCATGGACGAAGTGATTTTTGAAGAGTTCAAAGGCACCGGCAATTCCGAAATTCACCTGGATCGCCGCCTTTACGAAAAACGCGTGTTCCCGTCGATCCAGCTCAATCGCAGCGGCACGCGGCGCGAAGAGCTGTTGCTACAACCTGATGTTTTGCAGAAAACCCGCATCCTGCGTCAATTCCTGTACAACATGGACGAGATTGACGCGATGGAGCTGGTCTTGAAGCAGATGAAGGGGACCAAGAACAACCTGGAATTTTTTGACCAGATGAGACGGGGCGGCTAACGACTGCTTGCCGGTTTTTGCGCCCGACATCAAAACGACCTTGGCAACCCCAGCAAATGCTCTGCCACATAAGAATAAATCAGGTTGGTTGAAATCGGTGCCACCTGGTACAGGCGCGTCTCCCTGAATTTACGCTCCACATCATATTCACAGGCAAAACCAAAACCCCCGTGGGTTTGCAAACACACATTGGCCGCCTCCCATGAGGCCTTGGCAGCCAGGTATTTCGCCATGTTCGCCTCGGCGCCGCAAGGCTGGCCCGCGTCAAACAAGGCGCAGGCTTTGAAGCGCATCAGGTTGGCGGCTTCGGTCTCGATGTAGGCGTCGGCAATTGGGAACTGGATACCCTGGTTCTGGCCGATGGGGCGGTTAAAGACCACGCGGTCAGTGGCATAACGGCGGGCCTTGTCAACAAACCAGTGGGCGTCGCCAATGCATTCGGCGGCAATCAGGGTGCGCTCGGCATTCAGGCCGTCCAGAATGTATTTGAAGCCCAGGCCTTCTTCGCCAATCAGGTTCTCGCATGGGATCTCCAGGTTGTCAAAAAATACTTCGTTGGTTTCGTGGTTCACCATGTTGGCAATCGGCTGCACGGTCATGCCCTTGCCCAAAGCGGCATCTCCCGCCTTTCCTCCACGCTCAGCCATCGCGTCTTTCAGATTGACGATGAAAATCGACATGCCTTCGGATTTCTTTTTAACCTCTGCCAACGCCGTGGTGCGGGCCAGCAGAATCATCAAGTCGGAATGCTGAATGCGCGAGATCCAGACCTTTTGGCCATTCACCACATAACGGTCACCACGTTTGACGGCTGTGGTCTTGAGCTGCGTGGTGTCGGTGCCAGTTGATGGCTCGGTCACGGCCATGGACTGAAGGCGCAGTTCGCCGGTGGCGATTTTTGGCAGGTAAAGCTTCTTTTGGGCCGCCGAGCCGTGACGCAGCAGCGTGCCCATGTTGTACATCTGCCCGTGGCAAGACCCGGCATTGCCACCCGAGAGGTTGATTTCTTCCATGATGACCGATGCCTCCGTCAGGCCCAATCCAGAGCCGCCATATTCAGCGGGAATAAGCGCTGCCAGCCAGCCAGCCTGAGTGAGCGCATTGACAAAAGCTTCAGGATAGCCGCGTTCGTGGTCGACCTTTTGCCAGTAGGCAGAGTCGAAACTGGCGCACATGGTGCGCAGCGCTTCGCGCATGTCTTGGTGGGAATCAGGTGTGGGAATTTGTGTTTTCATGGTGGGGAGTTCTTTTTGAAAAGGCCCGGAAAAGCCTTGCATCCGCCACTGTACCCGCACTGGTGACGGCCAGTAAAGATGCAACAATAGAGTCCATGCGAAAAGACCAGATCGAGCCATTCTTCGCAACCCTGCGCGCGGCCAACCCGCTGCCGGTGACCGAGCTGGCTTACACCTCGGTATTTGAGCTGTTGACCGCTGTGCTGCTGTCGGCTCAAGCCACCGATGTATCGGTCAACAAGGCCGCGCGCCAACTTTTTGCCGTGGCCAACACGCCGCAAAAAATCCTGGCGTTGGGACTTGAAGGTCTGGAAGGCTACATCAAGACCATCGGGCTGTACCACAGCAAGGCCCGGCACTTGCTGGAAACCTGTCACATTTTGGTGGAGCGGCACGCCGGGGAAGTGCCGCGCGACCGCGATGCCCTGCTGGCCCTGCCGGGCGTTGGGCGCAAAACTGCCAACGTGGTGCTGAACTCGGCCTTTGGCGAAGCCACCATGGCCGTTGACACCCATATTTTTCGCATGGGCAATCGCACTGGCCTGGCCCCCGGAAAAACGCCGCTGGATGTGGAGCGCAAACTGCTAAAACGAATTCCCGGCGAGTACCTGTTGGACGCCCACCACTGGCTCATACTGCACGGGCGTTACGTATGCCAGGCGCGCAAACCCCTGTGCTGGCAGTGTGGCGTGCGCCCCTATTGCAGCTACAAGGCAAAAACGGCAGCGCCGCCCGTGCCATCGCGTTGACAGCCGACACACCATGGCCCTGATTGACCCCCGAACCGTCATCCTGCTGGCCGGCGCCATGTGCGGTTTGATGTCTCTCGTGTTGTATTCTCTAAAGCACAATTACCCAGCCTCCATCAAGGGGTTAGGCGAATGGTCAAGTGCACTGCTGATCCTGTTTTTGGCGGGCATCGTGATTGCAGGACAACGCGTATTGCCTGACGTGATCGGCGGCGTAATGTCCAACTTCCTGCTTTGGTCTGGTGTTTATTTGGCCTATGTGGGCAGCCAGCGCTTCTTTGGCGTCAGGCCACGGACCGTACCGTGGATGGCACTCATTACAGCGGCCCTGCTGGTATCGCTGTGGTTCAAAGTATTCAATCCAAATTACACCGTGCGTCTGGTTTTATTCACCGCCATGATGGGGAGCTTTTTCGCGGTCCACGCCTGGCTGATCTGGAAGCAGCGCCCGATCACATTTGCCAAAGCGCTGACGATGATGGTACTGGCAGGCATGTCGGCCATTCAAGTGATACGCCTGGCAACCGCGTTAATTGATCCGTCGAATGCTGGCATTCTTGACACATCTTCCTTACAGGCAATCTATGTCGCCAGCTTTGCGTTCGCCATTTTGCTGTTTTCAATCGGTACAGTGTTGATGGCCACGGACCGCTTGCGCACCGAGCTGGAGTACATGGCCACCCACGACTCCCTCACCAATGCGCTAACCCGCCGCCACATGGACGAAGCCTCGCGGATAGAGCTGGAGCGTTGCCGCCGCCATGGCCGCAGCATGGCGGTGCTGCTGATGGACCTGGACCATTTCAAAGCCGTGAATGACACGTATGGTCATCAGGCTGGCGACCGGGTGCTGATCAACTTGGTGATCAAGGTCAACGCCCTGCTGCGTCCTTCCGACCAGCTAGGGCGGCATGGCGGTGAAGAATTTATGCTGCTGTTGCCGGAGACCTCACTCGAAGACGCTGTCCAGGTGGCAGAGCGGATTCGCGCCGTCTGTGCCGAACCTGCCCAGGGTCCCGCCTGTACGGTGAGCATCGGTGTAACCAGTGCCCTGAATGACCAAGACACAGTCGATGCCCTTGTGGCCCGCGCCGATGCCGCCATGTACCGAGCCAAGAAAAAAGGCCGCAACCGGGTCGAGCTGGGTTGATTGATTTTAGATCGGTCAAAGCCATGATTTTCCCTTGAAAAATGGTATTACCCAGCGACCACCTCCGAACAGCTTGGCGCGTTTGCCGAGGAGGACACCAAGCGTTGGGCGAAAATCGTGGAAGCTGCCAAAATGGAAAAGCAATAAGCGGCCTGCGCAGCAAGCCTGACGGTTCCGAGAAGACTTCACAACGCCATCACGACAGAGACTGGAATAGAGATGACAAATCACG
>JANMVO010000604.1:0-1671 GCA_031392805.1 Rhodoferax sp.
GGCCTTGATCACCACCGGGTCGGCCATCACTGCCGCAGGCAAGCCCTGCGCGATCACCTGGCCATGATCGAGCACAATAAAGCGGTCCGCCAGCCGCGTCATGGCGTGCATGGTGTGCTCAATGATCAGCACCGTGACGCCAGCGGCTGGCAGGCGCTGGATCACCAGCAGAATGTCTTCGACCTCGGTCGCACCCAAGCCAGCCAATGTTTCATCCAGCAGCAACAGTTTCGGCTTTGAGGCCAGCGCCCGCGCCAACTCCATCAGCCTGAGTTCCAGGTTGGTGAGGCCGCTGACCAGCGCATCAGCCTTGGCATCAAGCCCTACCAGCACCAGCGCTTGGTGCGCCATGGCGATGGCGTCGGCACCGTCCCGGCTGGGCGCCAGTGCACCAACAACCACGTTATTCAGCACGCTCATGCGCTGAAACGGGCGCGCCACTTGAAAGGTGCGGCCCATGCCGAGGTGGCACAGTGCATTGGGACGCAAGCCGGTGGTGGTGCGCCCCTGCATTTGCGCCGACCCGGCGCTGGCCGCCTGGAAACCGTTCAGCACATTGAAGAGTGTGGTCTTGCCGGCGCCGTTGGGCCCGATGATGCCGACAATCTCGCCACGGTACACCTCAAAGCTCACGTCCTGCACCGCCCTGAGACCGCCAAATGATTTTGAGAGGCCCGAGACTTTGAGGATGATTTCACCGTGCCCGCGTGTGCCGGAACCGGTGGCCGAAGGTGCCGCAGTAGGGGCAGTGGGAGAGGTGGGAGAGGTGGGAAAAGTAGGAGCAGAGTCTGCAATTCGTTCCACCGCCAACGCAACAGCCCTTGGAACTGCGACTGGAGCGCCACCGTGCCGGGTCCGTTTGCCCCACAAATCCCGCACTTTCCAATACACGCCTTCGGGCGCAAGCAATATCACCAGCATGATGGTCAGGCCGTAGATTACCCCCTGGATGCCGGGAAGAATGTGGCCGAGCTGTGCGCGCAAGCTCTCAGTCAGCGGTATCAGCACCACAGCACCAATCACCGGGCCCCATAAGGTGCCAACACCGCCAAAAAGCGAGAGGATCAAGGCTTGTGCAGACACCACGGTGCCAAGCACGCCGTGTGGCGTGACCACCTGCAACACCACCGCATGGAATCCGCCCACGAGGGCGCCAAGCGCGCCACTGGCGACGAAGCCAGCCATCTTGACGCGAAAGGTGTTGATGCCCGCCGCTTCCGCCGCCAGTTCGTTTTGCTTGATCGACAGCATCGCGAGACCGAAGCGCGAACGCTCGACCAGCAGCGTGATCAACAGGATCACCGTCATCAGTGCCACGCCAATCAGCGTATTGACCCGAGGGTCGGCAAACTGCATGAACAGAATTGGGTCGTCGCGACGCACGGGAAAGGTGAGTTCCTGCCAGCCCATCCAGTCGAAGACGAAGATGAACAGCGACGGGTAGGCCAGCATGGCCAGCGCAAAGTAGTGGCCGCGCAGCCGGAATGTGATGGATCCGATCAGCAGGCTGCCGATGCCACCAATGAACGCAGCGGCGGCCAACCCGAGCCAGGGTGAGATTCCCAGCTTGATCGCCAGCAGCGAGACGGTGAAGGCGCCCAGGCCAAAAAATGTCGCGTGGCCGAAGGAAATCAGGCCGGTGTAGCCGCTGAACAGGTTCCAGGTCAACGC